>PKCT01000088.1 GCA_002862325.1 Phycisphaerae bacterium | reverse complement strand
CGATCGAGGCGTCGCGCATGGATATTCGGATGTCGTCCTGTCCATTCCACGGATGCTCGAGCTCGTTCGAGCGGAGGAGATCGATCCAGATTTGGCCGAACGGCCCCTGGCCACGCTTGGACTCGACAGTCTCGCGGCAATCCGATTGCAGTTCGCCCTTCATGACGCCTTCGAATTAGACGTACCGGTCGCGGAACTGCTTTCGACCACGCTCGGCAAGCTGCGGTCGTCCGGTATCGCTGGATCCGTCGCCACCTCATCGCCGTCGTCGCGGGAGTCGGCTGCGCCGTCCGATCCGGATGGTTGGCATCCCCTGGATCCACTCGTCCGCGACGTGCTCGCCGAAGACGCGTTGTCGCGGGACGGGGCCTTCCATCTGGCCTGGCGGATCGACTTCGACGGGAATATTGCGGTCGAGGAACTGGAGTCCCGTGCGAACCGGATTCGGATGCGGTACGCGACGCTCCGCACCTGCCGCCGTGCGGATCTGGGTCAGATGGTTCTTCCGCCGGATGTCGATGCGATCCAGATCGACCGGTACGACGGCGAACCGGACTCGGAGGATCTCCGCTGGCTGCTTCGACATCGCCTCTCCGTCGCGGAAGGCTCGCCCTGGCGGTTGGCGACCTGGCCCCGCGCGGACGGCGGTCGGACTCTTCTGGTGGTCATCCACCACGTCGCGGTCGACGGTCGCACGGCGTCGGCGGTCACGGATGAGCTGGCGGGCGGGTTGGATTCGAACTCGGATCCGGTGGTGATTCCGTCTTCAGGCAGACCATCGAAGATCGAGGAATACGAGGGATCGAAGATCGAAGAACACGAAAGATGGTGGATCGAACGTCTTCGTGAGACGCTCGGTGCCCAGTCGTTCGAACGCACCGACGAGGTTCGCGGGGATGCGCTGGAGGTCGAAGTTTCGGCCGAGGTCACGACCGTCGTCGAGCGATCGATGGTGATCGCGACCGAACGCGGCATGCCTCCGATCGTGCCGTGCGTGGTCGCATGGGGAATTCTTCTCGCCCGTGGCAATGCCTGCCCCCGGGTCGTCATCGGGGTCCCGTTCGCGACCGACGTCGACGACGCTGGTTTCGGCACCTCGATTCTTCCGGTGGTGGTTGACGCGAGCCGTGATCGCGAGCTGGACGACGTCCTCTCGGAGGTTGCGCAGACGATCGGACAGGGGCTTGACCATCGTCACGCGAGTCTCGGCCGCATCGTTCGCGCTCTGGAGCCCGAGACGTCCTTCCTGCGTCCGCCCCTAGACGGCGTACTCACGCAGGACGATGCGGATCGTCGTGTCGGCTCGGCCCGAATCCGGTGGTGTTCGACCGGAACGAGCGTGTTCCGGGCCGGCCTCATGATTCCAACCTCGGGCGTATCCGCACCGGTCGTCTTGGAGATCGAACGGTCTCGTCTGCATGGCGAATCCGCCGCCGGACTGCTCGCACGATTCTCGACGTTGCTCGAGCGGATCTGCGACCGCATCGAATCGGATTCGAGCAAGATCGGATCGATCGACGATCGCCCCTCGTCTTCGGTCGAGCTGATCGAAGCGTTCGGCGCAGCAGAGTCCGGGGCCCCGCCTCGGACAGTCGTCGATCGATTCGACGAGATGGTCGCCGCCCGGCCAGATTCGGTCGCGGTCGTGGATTCCCAGGACCGGGTCGACTACCGGACGCTGCAGGCCTGGTCGAACCGGATCGCCGTCGCACTCGTCGAAGCATGTGGTCCACTGGCGGGTAGGTCCGTGGCATTGGCCGGTGGGCGGTCCGCCGCGATGGTGGCGTCGATGCTGGCGGTCGCCAGAGCGGGGGGGGTCTTCGTCCCGATCGAGTCGGCGCTGCCGGAAAATCGTCAAGCGCGACAGCTGGAGCAGGCGGCGGTGATCGCGGTGATCGGTGCACCCCGAACCGCTCCGGAGACATTCGATTCACTACCGGTACTCGATCCGGGATCGATGCGGATCGGTGTCGCCCCATCGCTCGATTCGATGCCGACGGTCTCCCCCGAAGATCCTCTCTACGTGATGTTCACCTCCGGCACCACCGCGGAGCCGCGTGGGGCGGTCATTCCGAACCGGGCGGTCACGCGACTCGTCGACGATCCGTGGTTCCTGCCGGCCGGCCCAGGTTTCCGCATGCTGCATGCGGCACCGCTCGCCTTCGATGCTTCGACACTCGAGATCTGGTGGCCGCTTCTCAACGGCGGCACGGTCTGTTGCTGGGAACGGTCCGCGGCCGAACTGCCCGCGCTCCTCGAGTGGACGCGTCGCGTGGAGGTCGAGGGATGTTGGCTGACCGCCGCGCTGTTCCACGCGGCGGTCGATGGCCTGCCCGAATTCTTCGATCGTCTCGATCTCGTGCTCACGGGTGGCGACGTGGTCTCGGCGGATCACGTGTCCCGACTCCTGGAGCGTCGTCCCGGACTCGGGGTGGTGAACGGCTACGGTCCCACGGAGAACACCGTGTTCACCGCATGCGAACCACTCGTACGGGGTGGTTTCTCGTCTCGTGCGCCCCTGCCCATCGGTCATCCCGTTCGCGGCACCGGGGTGCGGATCATCGATTCAGACGGACGTTCGACGCCGTTCGGGCGCTTCGGAGAGCTTGTGGCGACGGGACTGGGCGTGGGACTCGGATACCTCGATGAGGAGGGCGGGCCGGAGCGACGTGACGGATTCGACCTCGATCCCGCCACCGGCGAGCCGAGATATCGCACCGGCGATCGCGTTCGGTGGCTTGAGGATGGCCGACTGGAATTCAGCGGTCGCATCGACGCTCAGGTGAAGATCGGCGGCCGCCGGATCGAACTCACCGCCGTCGATGCGGCGCTCCGCGAGGATCCGAAGGTGTTGGACGCCTGTGTCTCGTTGACGATGGAGCACGGTCTGGCGCATCTCGTCGGATTGGTCGTTCTGGAGGACGACACGGAGTTCGACCTCGATCGACTGCGATCACGACTCGAGACCCGTCTTCCAGGTTGGGAGATTCCGTCGCAGATCATGCCGACGAGCGAGATTCCGATGACCCCGAACGGAAAGCCGGATCGCGGGGCGGTCGCCGCCAGATTCGCGCGGGAGGTCCGGGACGTCTCCGTCCGCCCCGACGTGCAGGGCTCGGACGACGAGCTCTACACCGTCGTCTGCCGCAGCATCGAATCGATCACCGGACGTCCGGTCGCGAGCGACGGGGCGACGCTTCTGGAATCTGGTCTCGATTCACTGGATCTTCTTCGACTCGCGATCGATCTCGAGTCGAAGGTCTCCCGCCCGGTGCATCTCTCGGACGTCCTCGAGGGCGGTACGCCTCGCGCGATCGCGGACCGGATCGCGCTCGACATCGAGCGAGAGGATGCGAAGGTGGTCAGGCTGCAGCCCGGGGCGTCGCCGGCATCTCGGTCGCTCTACTGCATTCCGGGCGTGGGAGGGACCGTCTTCAGTTTCGAGGCCATTCTTCCCGGTCTTCCCTCGTGGCTTCCGGTGTACGGCCTGCCGTATCCCGGGACCGCCGGTACCACGGAGCCGCTTCGAAGCGTCATGTCGCTCGCCGGGGTGTTCGCGCAACGAATCCGGGAGACCGCTCCGGTGTCGGTCCTCGTTGGATACTCGCTCGGCGGATTCATCGCGTTCGAGACCGCGCGCGAGCTCGCACGGGATGGCCAGGCGCCAAGGGTGGTCGTGGTCGACTCGATCCCCGCGGCTCTCCCGAGCAGGACGTCGCTGGCGTCGCGCCTCTCCTCCCGTCGCGAGTGGAAACTGAGGCTGCGCAACGTACTCCCCCGCGCGGTAGTCGACCGCATCGACAGGTCCAAGGGTCGACCGCTCCAATCGCTTCGCACGGTGGTCGCCGCGGGCTTCAACGCCATTCGGTCCTACGATCCGACGCCCGCGGACGTCGATGTCACGGTCGTCCGCACGGCGCACACGGAGTTTCACGCGTATCGGGATCTCGTCGACCTGGGCTGGAGCGAACTCGCCCGCAACGTCGAGACGGTCGAGATCGATTGCGCGCATCTCGAGGTGTTCCGCTCCGGATCCATGGGTCTGTCGCGCACGATTCGAGACGTGGTCAGGTCGACCCAGCGACCTTCACATTGAGGCTCGATCGCGAAGGTGCGCGGGGAGTTCGTAGGGACCCGGCTTGGTGACCCGCTCGCCGCACGATGGACAGGCGTTTCGCGTGTCGTCCGCCCAGAACGCCTCCATCGCGTCCCGGAAGTGCTTCACGATGTCCTTGCAGTCGAACGCCTGGTCGTGGACCAGGGTGCCGCATGATTCGCAGTAGAAGATCTGATGTTCGATCTCGCCCGCGGGGCGTCGACGATCTGCTCCGAGCCGGGCTT
>PKCT01000227.1 GCA_002862325.1 Phycisphaerae bacterium | reverse complement strand
TCGGCGAGGGCGTCCTGACGCCGGACTACGCCGCCCCGGAACAGTTCACCGGAGAGTCGATCGGCACCCGCGCGGACGTCTATTCGCTCGGAGTCCTGCTCTACGAACTCCTCTCGGGCCGCCTGCCGTTCCACGACGAGGAACGTGGCTACGTCAACATTCGCACCGCGAAGCTCGAGAAGGAGCCCCCACGTCCGAGCGATGCGGTGTCGACCGCTTCGGTGGATCCGGAGACCGCCAATCGCATCTCCAACAGTCGAGACACCGGACTCGATCGAATTCGACGCCGTCTGGACGGCGATCTCGACGTCATCATCCTGAAGGCACTTCGACGCGAACCTTCGCGACGGTACGCATCCCCACAGGAGCTCGTCACCGACCTCCAGCGCCATCTCGACGGTCTTCCCGTCGAGGCGAGACCCGACTCCCTCGCCTACCGCACCACACGCTTCGTCTCCCGCCACCGGGCTGGATTCGCCGTCGCGGCGGCATCCCTGGTGGCGGTCGCCTTCGGTGCGGCGGCGCTGGCGATGGCCGCCAATGCACGCGCATCCCGGTTCGAAGCCGCCACGGCCTCCGCCCGGGCTGAAGCCGCGAGCGCACGTGCGGAGACCGTGGAAGTCGCGCGAGCAGCGCTCGCCGACATCGAACTCAGCAGTACCGCGGCCGGGATGGAGAGCATCATCGATTCGTTGTCCGAGGCGAATCGACTGGATGCAGCCTTCGATCTGTCGGAAACGCTTCTCGGTCGAATCGAACAAGCGAGGCGGGCCGCACCAAACGATCCTGACCTGGCCGCCCGGGCCCTCGGCGTCAAGCTCGTCATCTCGCGACTGAATTGGTCCAATCGAAATCCGTCGCTCGGCGATCGCGACCAATCGTCTCGCCAACGGGAGCAACTTGCCAAGGAAATCGAAGCCTCCATCAAGAAGCATCCGGGGCATCCGTCGCTGCATCTCGTGGCCATGCGATTCTCCCGCGACCAGGCGCTGGCTCGTCCGGTCCGGGAGCGATCGCCGTACTTGAACCAAGCGATGAAACACCTCGAACACGCCGAACAGCACTCGGACGTCTCGTTGGATCGCCACCGAGCGATGATCCAGACCGGTTTCGGTGAAGTGCATGCGAAGAACGAACGATTCGCCGACGCTTTGAAGTCATTCGAGGCGTCCTACGACGCCCATCGGAGCCGGGATGGAGATGCCGAGCGAGACCTCGCCATCCTCGAATCCCGAATCGCTTCAATGCACGAAAAAATGGGCGATCGAGAGGCGGCCAGACGCTACTACGAACGTTCGCTCGACCGACGGACCAAGATCGCGGACACGAGCGCACGCCCCGACTCCGCCCGAACCCGTCGTGACCTCGCGAATGCCCACTGGCAGATCGCCGACCTACTCGCCGCCAGCTCGCCTGCCATCGCCCGGCGTCATCTCGAGCGATACTTCGAACTCACCTTCGAAGTCGCATGGCTCGATCCGATCGACCATCGCGGCGCCGTCCTCGACCTGCTCCAGGCGATGACGCGAGCCTTCAACCTCATCAATCTCGACGGCGGCGAATTAGATGGATTTACCGAGACCATCCTCATGTTCCGCAACTCGCTCATCGAGCCGCGGCTCTCGACCCTGCCCGACGCGAACACCAGAAGACTGGCCATTCGAGCGGATCGCTACCTCGCAGAAGTGGATCTGAGCCTGGCCCTACAGGCCGAAACCGGTGGCGACCTAGAATTGTCGGAACGTCACCGACTCGCCGCCAACACTCGCCTCGAGCATACGAGCGAGATCGCGCGGGCCACCCTGCAGATCGTTCGAGACGACAGCAATCTCACCGCTGAAGTCGGACTCTGCCTCGCGTACCTCGCCAAATCGCTCCCCGAGACGGATGCTCGTCGCGAGACGCTCGTCGAGGAGGCCGGCGAACTCCTGCAGTTGGCGGACGAGCAGAGTTCGAAGCGGCCACGTTCCGGTCTTCGTAGCAAGCTCGCGAAGGAACTCGCGCGCGTGGCGTCCTAGCGGCCGTCCACGACATCCGGAAACGCTCTGCGGATCGCCCGCTTCGCGATCAGGCTGATGATCCCGAGGCTCCCGAAGAGCAGCACGAGCCCGACCACGACCGTACCCGTGCTTCGACGACTGACCACGTCGACCAGATCCTCCGACCCGTCCGCGGCGGCGGCCGCTGCGATCGCCGCGACCAGGATCGTCCTCGGCATCATGCCGATGAAGGTTCCGATCAACATCGGAATCGTCGGTGTGCGGGTTCCCCCCAGCGCGAGGTTCGAGAATGCGAATGGACTGCTCGGGCTCAAGCGGAGCAACGCCACGATTCCGATCGTCTTCAAGAAACCCGAACCGACCAGCTCGTCCCGAACGGCCTTGACCACCGGTCTCCGATCGATGAGTCCTTCGATCCGGTCGCCCGAGATGATCCGAGCGAGACTGAATCCCAGCGCGGCTCCGAACGTCAACCCCCCGAGCGCGCCGATGGACCCGCCGACGGCACCGAACACCCACCCTCCGAGGAAGGCCTGCGCGTACGTCGGCAGCAGTCCAAGTCCAGAAGTCAATGCGAAGAACGCGACGTAGACGAGGATCGCGACAACGGGACCGTGATCGATATCCCATCGATCGAACCAATCCGAAACGTTGCCGATCTCGGCGAGGAGCCAGAATCCGAACAGGGCGGGCAATGTCACCCAGGCAAGGGCGAGGATGCCAACTCCCGACAGGCCCTTGATCTCGGCTCTCGTCAGTGGTGCGACCGATCGGCGGAGGTTCGGTCCACCGGCGTTGCCTTCGGTTGGTTCACTCAAGAGTCAGCACTCCGTCCGACCGGCGTCGCAGGCAGACCGCAACGTCGACTAGGGCCGGTCCACATCGAGCAGCTGCTCGAGATCGTCGTTGGGTTCCATCGCCGGCTCCACCGGACCGTCTCCGAGCTCGTCAACCGATTCGGGAGCGTCAGTGATCTCGGTAATCTGGGTTCCCGCCAGCACCCGGCGCATGTCGTCGAAGTACCGGTCCGCCTCGGTCCATGCATGAGCTGGAATCCCGGTGTCCCTCGCCCGGAACTGGATCGTCGGCGGATCCGTGTAGAGGAACTGCACGGTGATGTTCCAATCCTCCTCCTGCCTGCGAGGCGGCCGTCCGGCTTCGACCAGATCGCGTTGAAGAACGCGATATATCTCTACCCGTCCTTCGGAGCGGGTCGCGGAGACCTTGTTCTCGAAGACGTGCCAGTCCCGGTACTCGGGATTCTCCGCGACCGTGACCATGGCGTTCCAGACCTCGGGATCGGTGTGACCGGGGAAGCTGGCGGTCTGTCCACCGCATCCGCCGATCATCGAAACGGCGACGAAGACTAGGAGGGCTTGGATCGGAATGATGCTTCGCATGGACAAGTTCCTGAAACGGCAAGGTATCTGCGACCGCCGTGTTGTCATCGGCCCGGTGCTCCCGTGAACTTGACGGAGACCGCAATCGGCCACCTTCAGTCGCGATAGGCCTCTTCCGGGACCTCCGCGTTGTGATACACCTTCTGGACGTCGTCGTGGTCCTCGAGCGTCTCGATCAGGCGAAGGACCTTCCGAGCGGCCGCCAGATCGAGCTCGACCTGGGTTGCCGGTGTGAAGGTGATTTCGGCCGCCTCGATCTCCACGTCGGCCGCCGCGATCGCCTCCTTGACCTCGAGGAAATCCGCGGGCTCGGTCGTGACCTGGAGTAGGCCGTCCTCGGAGACCACATCCTTGGCGCCCGCCTCCAGGGCGACTTCCAGAATGGAGTCCTCGGACACTTTCTCCGCATCGAGGAGGATCTGCCCCTCCTGGGTGAATCCGAACGAGACGGAATTCGGCGTGCCAAGATTGCCGCCCGCCTTGTCGAAGATCGATCGGATCTCCGGCGCCGTCTTGTTGGCATTGGACTGGAGACAGTCCGCGATGATCGCGACGCCGCCCGGACCGTATCCCTCGTACCGGGCGGGTTCGTAGGTCTCGCCCTCGATCTCGCCGGTGCCCTTCTTGATCGCCTTCTCAATCGTGTCCTTGGGCATGTTCGCGGCCTTCGCGTCGTCGATCGCGTAGCGCAGCGAGGTGTTGAACTTGGGATCACCACCTCCCTCCCTGGCGGCGACAATGATCGCGCGGCTGCAGTTGCTCCAGAGCTTGCTCCGCTTTTTGTCGACTCGATCCTTGCGATGTCGGATGTTCGCCCACTTGCTGTGACCTGCCATGTCTCCGGTCCTCTTCTGTTCACGGGATCGCGCGTTCGGGCGCGATCTTACCATTGGGATTATCGCCGAATCGCGCCGCCGGGGTCGGTTCGAGCAGGCAGCGGCGCGTCGCCGCC
>PKCT01000287.1 GCA_002862325.1 Phycisphaerae bacterium | reverse complement strand
TCGCCGCCGACGACCTCCCGCGCTCCCGCATGGATGAAGGCCTCGCTGAGATCACCCGTCCCACAGGCGATGTCCAGAACGGCGTCCTCGGGGGACAACCGGGCCAGCTTCACCGCGGCACGGCGCCACGCCTGATCGCGTCCGAAGGAATGAAGGCGGTTGTTGAGGTCGTAGGAATTCGCGATCGAAGCGAACATCCGACGCACCTTCCCGGCCTTCTCGGACGACACATGCGGGTTCGATGCCAGTTCTGAGGCATTCCAGGCGGGTGCGGTGGCCTGACTGGGCTCGGAGGGGGAATCGGGCATGCGGCGAGTATAGGCCTCCGGGGGTGGAAATCTCGATCACGGGGCGGCCGTCGAGTATCATTCGTCAACGAGGAAAGGCCGATGCGACGATGTACTCAGTACGAGGCATAGACCGAGTCGCCCCCCCGGTTCAAGGCCTCCATCCTTCGCGAAGAGTCCAGACCACATGACCATAGACGCCCAGACCAGAATTTGGCCTTCCATCCAGCATCTCGGACGGGAATCGGCCGACATCGCCCGCCGGGCCCAGGCCGACCGCTGGATTCAGGAGTCCGCCGAACCGAGCCAGCTGCTCGCGGACGCCGAATGCGTCGACGCCGCCCTCGTGTTCGCCTATCGATCCGTCCGCCAGGACGCCTGCATCGCCAACGAATGGGTCGCCGACGCCTGCGGGCGAAGCCGAGGCCGCCTCTTCGGGATCGCGGGGATCGATCCGATGTCGCCCGACGCCTTCTCCGAACTCGATCGAGCGGTGGACATGGGCTTCGTCGGAATCACCGTCTGCCCTTCGGACCAGGGATTCCACCCCACCAACTCCACGGCGATGCAGCTCTGGGAGCGTTGTGACCATCTGGGCTTCCCCGTGTTCTCATCCCGGCCAGGCCCTCCGTGCCCGGGTGCGATCATCGAATTCGACCGCCCGTGCAACTGGGACGAAGTCGCACGATCGTTCCCAGGCATGACGATCGTCCTCGGAGGTCTCGGCTTCCCCTGGGTGGACGAGGCGCTCCTCATGATGCAGAAGCACCCCCGCTTCTTCGCGGATACGGGCGGACTCGTCTCGAGCCCCTGGCAGCTCTACCAGACGCTTCTGAGCGCGACGTCGCTCGGCGTGGCCGACAAGCTTCTCTTCGCCAGCGGATGGCCGCAGGAGACGCCGGCCAAGGCGATCGAGACGATCTATTCGGTCAACGCCGCCTTCAGTCACGGAACCCAGCTCCCGTCGATCCCGAGACCGACGCTTCGAGCGATCGTGGAACGCGATCTCCCGACCGTCCTCGGTCTTTCGGTCGCACCCCGTCGGAGCCAGACCGCATCGCCGGCTGAGGCATCGTCCGAATCGCCGGCCCAGACGGAATCCTGATCACGCCATGCCTCGATCCACGACCGCAGTCCTGCTACTTCTGGTGGGCCTCCTGGTCGGAGGCTGCGCCCCGTCGAAGCCTGGCGGCCGCATCGCCCTGACGTCCAAGACCGCCAACCCAGTTCGCCTCGACGCCGATTTTCGGTACGGAGGCTACGTGGTGGAAGAGGGAAGCTCGTCGATCATTCTGAGCACGGTTCCACTGGCAAGACTCCAGGCCGACGATTTCGAGTCCGCGCAGATCGTCGACATCTCCTACCTCTGGAAACCACGCGCCGGCCGCACACCGGTCAGCCGTGAATCGACCAACCTGCTGATCCGCCACGTCGTCCTGGTCGGCCGGACCGAGGCCGGCGTGTACGGTGGCGGTGGCTTCGGCTGGCCCCGTGGGACCCCGGGCGACGACGGATTCGGCATCGACATCGCCGGGAGCAGCCTGACCCTCATCGACTCGACCGAGGGTTTCAAGGATCTCCTGTCTCCAGCCGCGGCCAGAGGATCGGTCGGCGGCCCACTCGACGCGACCATGGCGGTGCGCATCCGCGACGCCGCAAGCCAACTGGTCACCGATCGACTCGGCCGTCCGAGATGGGTCGGTCCCGAGGTGGAATCGCGTCACCTCGCCTCGGCGCTGCCGCAGCCCTGATCGCTCCCTCGGACGCCGGCTCCACCCCTCAGCCCCGGGCGGCCCGGATCACGTCGCCCGCCACCGTCGCCAGCCGACGAGCGGCGTCGCTCGCCGGCTCGGGCAGGGACACCGGGGTGACCGCTCGGATCTCGTCGTGCTCCCACGTTGGCGGCGAGACGGGAAGCCGATCGATGGACGCGCGATAGACGACCTCCCAGGTCCCGACCTCACGATCCTCGAGAATCGCGAGCGCGACCGGATCGATCGATCCCCCCTCGCCGATCTCCTCCTGCATCTCCCGCTGCATGATCGCGACCGGATCGATCGGATGCGTGACGATGTCGACGCCACCCCCCGGCAGATACTCCCAGCACCCGGCATAGGTCGCGCTCTCGGGACTGCGACGACCGGCGACGAGCGAGGGCTCCCCGGTCGCGGGGTCGGGCACGACACAGAGTCCCTTCACCCCCAGGGGTCTGACGCCGGTGTCGAATCCCAACCGACGGACCGCGTGGAATCGGTAGCTGGTCGGAGCCACATGGACCGTGGCGCCGGCGTGCCCGTTCCGCACCACGCCGATCACGTGCAGGAGGTCGCCGTCGTGGAAGCGAGGGTTCTCTTCGCACAACGCTCGCCAGACCGCATCGACCTCGGCCAGGTCCAGTCCGTCGGGAACCCACCGGTCGGACACGAGGTTGACCACCGGTGGGCGACGCAGGCGGATGAGTCGACTTCCATCGTTGGCCATCGAATCACGCCAGCCCGTCGGAGGATTCCTCCTCCTGCAGATAGGTCTTCGGCCGGTAGAACCAGCCGACCGGTACGAACAGGATCGCGGTTCCGAGCATGATCCAGGTGAAGAACCAGAAGTACTTCGCACCGGACAGCACGTTGGCGCCACCGACGTCCCATCGGATGGATCTGGCGAAGGCGGGATCCTCGACGAGCCGTTCCTCCGCCGACAGGGAGCCGTCGGCGGCGTCCGACTCGACGAGCCCCAGCGCCTCCGTCCGGCGTTCGACCCAGGTCTGCTCGGGATGAGCCCAGGCCAGCCAGTCCGACTCGTCCTCGCGGGCGAGCGATTCCTTCTGCTGCGCGAACGTCTCGGAATCCACTTCGACCTCGGCTCGGATGTCCATCGGCGTCTGCCAGATCGAATCGGGGCCGTCGCTCGTCACGATGAAGTTCCGACTGTTGACCATGCGGTAGCGGATCTGGCCCCCCCACGGATCGAGGAGGCCCTCGACGACCTTCTCGCCTTCGGGCGTCGTCGGAAGTCGATCGTTGTTCTCCCAGTACGCACCGACGAGGTCGATGCCCTTGATGATCGCGTCCGCCTCGCCGTTCATGAACTGGGTCAGTTCTCCGTCCGGGGCGAATCCGAGCCGGATGTCGTCGTCGGTTCCGATGACGTCGTCGAGCCCCGCGAGGCGGAGGGTGAAGGATCCGCTCTCGGCCAGGGGTTCGTAGGCCAGGTTCGCATCGGACGCGCGGTGCGACCGGTGCGCGTGGAAGTGCGACGCGTCCTCGGGTTCCGACGGCACGCCGGACGCCGCCTCGTGTTCGTCGCCGAAGGCCTTGGCCACGGTCTTCGCCGCATCCGCGTTCGAGTCGACCAGGATGACGCTGTTCACCCCGGCGGTGAAGATGTTCCCGAGCGAGACGCTCATCAGGAAGATCGCCATGATCACCGACTTCATCGTGCGCGGCGCCTGGGTGTAGGCGAACTCGAGGCAGGTGATCGACACCATGACCTCCGACGCGGTGAGGAGGGCGTAGGCGAGGATCTGCCAGCCGATGCTCGGACGGGCGCCGGCGTCGATCGCCTCCTGCACGAAGGCGACCATCGCGAATCCGACGACCATGATGAAGAGCCCGATCGCGATCTTGCGGATCGGGGTCAGGGTGAACACCGAGTTGATCGTGGGGTAGACCACGAAGGTGAAGAGCGGGATGAAGACCAGGATCATGATCGGATTGACCGCCTGGATCTGCGAGGAGAGCCAGGTGATACCGAGCCAGCGCCGGTCGAGGTCCATCGCCTGCAGCACCCAGCTCGAACCGGTCTGGTCGAAGAGGGCCCAGAACACCGCCACGAAGACGAAGATGACGCTGAGCTTCAGGATCGCCGACAGACCCTCCCAGCTGAAGGTCTCCCGAAACCAGGAGAGACCGCCCGCGGGGACGTGGATGAACTTCCGACGACCGCACCAGAAGAGGAACGTCGCGATGCACATCAAGACGCCGGGAATGCCGAAGGCGAGATGCGGTCCGTACCACTCGAGGAACCACGGCGTCATCAGGGTGGACAGGAACGCCCCGACGTTGATCGAGAAGTAGAACCAGCCGAAGACG
>PKCT01000134.1 GCA_002862325.1 Phycisphaerae bacterium | reverse complement strand
GATCGATTCGACGTCGATGCCCTTCCTCGCCTTGTAGTTCCCCTCGACGTAGTAGAGCACCTCGTCGGAGTCGAGGTTCGAGTGGTTGTACGGCACGGGGATCGCGCCCTCGTGCCAGTCGAGGGCGCGGGGGCAGAACGAGCAGATGACGAAGTTGTGACCCTCGAAGGTCTGGTGCACGGGCGGTGGCTGGTGGAGCTTGCCGGTGATCGGGGCGAAGTCGTCGACGTTGAAACAGTAGGGGTAGTAGCAGCCGTCCCAGCCGACGACGTCGAGGGGATGGTAGGGATACTGGTAGCTGTGCACGCAGTCGCGGGCCTTGATGCGGACCTCGAAGTCGCCCTTCTCGTCGAAGGTCAGGGGAAGCTCGGGAAGACGCAGGTCGCGCTCGCAGTACGGCGAGTGCTCGAGGAACTGGCTGGTCTTCTTGGAGAGGTATCGAGGTGGCGGCAGGATGTGGGAACCGTTGGCAGTCTCGAAGCAGATGAACTTCGGATTGGGTTCGCCCTCCGCCGGCTCGTTGAACGCCATGCGGTAGATGGTGCCCTTCGGGATCACGATGTAGTCCTTCGGGCCGAAGGTGAGCGTGCCGAACTGGGTGAAGACCGTGCCGGTTCCGTAGTGCACGAAGAGGCACTCGTCCCCCTGGCCGTTCTTGAAGTGGTAGGGCATCGGTTCGGCCGGAACGCAGATCGACATCTCGACGTCCGCGTTGCCCATGACGACGACGCGGCCCGTGATCGGATCGCCCTTCGGCGGCATCTGCTTGGAGGCGAGGTGACGCATCCGCATCGTGTCGGTCTCCACGTACTCGGGCTTGGTCGCGTAGACCGTCTTCCAGCCGGTGACCTGGGTCGGCGGATGGATGTGGTAGATCGTCGAGGTCGGGCCCACGAATCCTTCGGTCCCGAAGACCTCCTCGGAGTAGAGCGCGCCATCTGGACGCCGGAACTGCGTGTGTCGCTTGCGGGGCAACTGGCCGAGCTTGGTGTAGTAGGGCATGCGGACTCCTGACCGTGACTTTGACTCCACCCATTGTACGCCCTGGGTGGCGATGGCCGATAGAGAGGGGACGGAGGCGAGGACCCGGTCGTGGGCGCCGGGAGGGGGATTCCGGTACGCTTCCCGCTCACCTCAGGAGCCTTTTCCATGACCAGCACGACGTCCCTTCTCCTGGCCAGCCAGGTCGGCACGAACGCCGGCGAGGCCCCCATCGAGTCCGTGCCCGTGGACGGGACGCCCCCGGCATCGACCGAGGTGGTCGAGCAGAACACGATGCTCCTCATCGTGCTCCCTGTGGTTCTGCTGGTCGTGGGGACCCTGCTCTACCTCGTGAAGCGTCGTCCGGCTGGTTCGGACGAACCCGCCGCGGGGGGGGAGCGAGGCGGATTGATCCTGATGGCGGTCGGTGGTGGCCTGACCGGCCTGATGCTTCTCTATCTCATGCTCGGCAACTGACGCTCCAGGAGGTGTCTTCGTGGTACGCATCGTCATCGTCTTCGGCATTCTTCTCATTCTGCTCGGCCTGAGCGCCTACTTCGTCCTCGCCGATCCCGATCAGCGGAGCGTCACCGCGCTCATTCCGGCGATGGCGGGAGTCCCCATCCTGGTCTGCGGCATCATCGGTGTGGTGCCCGCAGCGAGGAAGCACGCGATGCACGTGGCGATGCTTCTCGCCCTGCTCGGCGCGATCGCGCCCTGGGGCCGACTCGTCAAGGCGTTCCAGGACGGGTTCGAATTGAATGAGAAGACCGGGGTTCAGCTCGGCATGTCGGGGCTCTGTGCGCTGCTTCTCGTGCTCGGTGTGAGGAGCTTCATCTCCGCGCGGAAGGACGCCAGGTCGTGACCGACGCCGAACCGGCGATCCTGCTCGAGAACGAAGAACTCCGGGTGCTCGACAAGCCGAGCGGATGGCACAGCGTCTCCGGCAAGGGCGATCTGCGAGGCGAGCCCAGCGTCGAACGGTGGCTGCGCGAGCTGGAGCCCGAACTCGAGCACCTCCCCGAAGCGGGACTCGTCCATCGGCTCGACCAGGGGACCAGCGGTTGCCTGATTGCGGCCCGGACGCTCGATGCGAGCGAGATCCTCCAGGAGGAACTGCGGGACGGCCGGATCCAGAAGCGATACCTCGCGGTCATCCAGGGGCGGATTCGGCAGAAGGGGAGCTTCATCCTGCACTTCACCAGTCGCTATCGCGGATCCAAGAAGGTTCGCGTCAGTGAGGAGGGCGACTACACGGTGCGCGGGAAGTGCCGGTGGTGGCGTCGGGACGATCTTGACCCGGGGCCGGGGCGGCAGACGGTCGAGGTCGATCTCATGGGACCGGGCCGTCGGCACCAGGTCCGGGCGGGGCTGGCGTTCCTGGGAACGCCGCTCATCGGGGATCCGCTCTATGGTGGGCCCGAATCCGAGCGATTGATGCTGCACGCCTGGACGGTTGCGATCGAGGGGCGAAAGGTCGAGGCCCCGATCCCGCCGGACTTCGGTGCGCCGGCGTCATGACGGCGTGTTCGGGGTCGATCCCTCACGGTGGCCCTGGACGAATCCCCGGATGAAGTCGATGAGTTCATCCGAGGCATGAGGCGGAATCGGCTCGGGGCGGTCGCATCCCGAAAGGCGGTCGAGCGCAGCCAGGAGCGACGCCTCGTCGAGCGCGACGTGGAGCCCCGGGCGGTCGGCCAGTCTCCTGGCGGTCGCGAACTGGTGGTCGTTTCGGGTCTCCTGGAGATCTCCGCGTCGCGGGAGGACGAGCACCGGCGTCCCATGTCGGAAGGCGGTGAGGATCGTCCCCATTCCCGCGTGGCCGACCACCAATTCGGCATCGGCGACGAGTTGCGCGAACTCCGATGGTGGCATGGTGGTTCGCGTCTCGAGATTCGCCGGCACCAGGTCCGTGACTCCAATCTGCGCGACGATCTTCTTCTCCGGATGCGTCGCGGCCCACTCGTCCACGACGCGAATGAGTCGGTCGAAGGGCATCTGGCTGCCGGTCGTGGCGAAGATCACAACACGGCCCCGTGGTATTCGACGCCCGTGCGTTCAGCGACATCCTCCCATTGCGAGAGGACCATCGTGGCATGGGGCCTGATCCGGGTCGCCGACATGGAGAGTTCCTCGGCGTTGGCGATCGAGTCGATCCACATCGTCCGGGCGCCGAGCCATCGCCCGAACCTGAGGGCGAAGTATCCGGGCGCAGCACCGGTGGAGATCACGACATCGGGGCGGCTACGGAGGACGATCCAGAACAGACGCAGCGCCATGCGGACGAGTCGGAATCGATCCCAGCGGGTAGCATCCGGCACCACGAGGAAGGTGCTCGTCTCCGGGACGTCTTCCTTCGAGGTGGCCTGGACGGTGACGTAGGTGACGTCCGCGTCCTCGAAGGCGGGTCGCAGACGCATGAGCTGCACCCAGTGTCCACCCCCCGAGGCGACGGCGAGGATTCTCGGTCGGGTGTTCCGCGTGGTGAGTCTTGACATCGCTGGTCTCTGGCACGGCCGGCAGAGCTTTGAAGGTGCTCTCGAGGTGCCGCAGAGAGGATAGCGGGTTGGCGACGCGGCGACAGTCACTCCGAAAGGATCTCCGGTTCCTGGTCGGCGACGGTGTCTGCTGGGCGGTGATGACCGGCGCCGGCGAATGGCAGTTCGTCCTCTTCGCCCTTGCCCTCGGCATGGGCGAGATCGAGAGCGGACTGCTCGCCACCGTGCCGATGTTCATCGGCGCGCTCGTACAGCTGGTCACCCCGTGGGGGGCAAGGAAGGTCGGATCGCTTCGTCGTTGGACGTGGGTGTGCGCAGCGCTCCAGTCGATCTCCATGGTGCCGCTCGTGATCGCCGCCATCGTTGGGGCGATGCCTCCCTGGCTGCTCTTCTTCGTCGTCGCCTGCTACTGGGCAACGGGGTACATGACCGGGCCGCCATGGCAGACATGGTTCACCACCATCGTCCCCAGCGGGATTCGTCCGACCTTCTGGGCGAGGCGGAGTCGGTGGATCCAGGCGGCATTGGGGTTGGGGCTCGGGGTCGGGACGATCCTGCAGCTGGGTGAGACGCTCGGCTATCCGCTCGCGGCGTTCGCGGCCGTCTTCCTGATCGCGGTGGTCGCACGGGCGATCTCGGCGTGGTGTCTCGCGTCCCAGTCGGAGCCACGGCCGGAGCTCGCGCGCACCATCCAGCCGCCGACCCCCGCGGCGATGCGGCGGTTCCTCGCCGACCGCCGGACGCGTGGGCTTCTGGCGTACATGCTCGCGTTCTCGTTCAGCATCTTCGTGACCGCCACCTTTTTCAATCCCTACATGCGGGAACATCTCGGATTCGAGTACTGGCAGATCATGTGCGTCCAATTCGGCACCTTCGGGGCGAAGGTGCTCTTCATGCCGCTGGTGGG
>PKCT01000104.1 GCA_002862325.1 Phycisphaerae bacterium | reverse complement strand
ACCATCGAGGACGTGCTCGAGGAAATCGTCGGGGAGATCCAGGACGAGCACGACTCCGAAGAGGAGCATTCGCCCGCGGCCGAGGAGGTCGAACCCGGTCGGTGGGTTCTGGACGGTCGGTACCAGATCTACGACGTCAACGAGCTCCTGGGCAGCGCACTCCCGGAGGACGACGACTTCGACACCGTCGCGGGATTCGTCCTGGAACGGCTTGGTCGGGTTCCGAGCGTCGACGAATCGTTCCAGGTCGCGGGATTGCGATTCCAGATCCTCGAGGCGACTCCGACGAGGATCGAGCAGCTCCAGATCGAGCGATTGAACGACGAAGAACAGGCCGACGAGGTCGGCGAAGCAAGCCTCGACTCCGGGGCGTCGGACGCCGAATGAAAGCAGGTTGATCGAAATCCCAACAAGGTCGCATGGGGCCGATTCGCGCTGAATCGACGCGTCGCGGGCCCGACCGAAAGGAGCTGATCATGTCGGAATTCCACCAAGCATCACCGCAAGGCGTGGTTGCTTCGGGAGGGCGGATTCGTTCGTCCGGAGAGTCCGGACTCGATCGGGGTTTTCTGGCGGCGTCCCACCTCTGGCCGTTCATCGGCGTGCTGAGCGCGACCCTGCCGCTCACGATCCTGCTTCCGATCATCGTATGGGTGGCTAGGAAGGACGACTCGCCCCTGATCGATGATCAGGGACGCGAGATCATGAACGTCGCGTTGACGCTCGGGGTCCTTCTCCTGGTGCCGGTCCTGGGATGGTTGGCCCTCCTGGTGTGGGGGCCGGTCTGGTTCGTATCTTCGATCCGGGCCGCGATCGTCACGCGGGACGGTCAGTATTTCAGGTATCCGATGACGCTCAGATTCATCAAGTGAGCGATCGAAGCACTATCGCCGAGCGGTGACGAGGTGGTCACGCCTCCTCTGGCGTGGACAACCTGCGCTCCGCCGATGCTCAGTCGAACTCGTCTCCGCGGAAGGTGCTTGCGAGATACGCCTCGCGGACCTCGGGATCGTTGATGATCGATCGCGGGTCACCGTCCTTGAGATTCTTCCCCTGGTGGATGATGTACGCTCGGTCGCAGATGCGGAGCGTCTGCTGGACGTTGTGGTCGGTGATCAGCATCGCGATGCCTTCGTCGGCGAGCTTACGAACCTCGGCTTGAAGCTCCTCGACCGTGTGGGGGTCGACGGCGGCGAAGGGTTCGTCCAGAAGGACCAGCCGTGGACGCGTCACGAGGGCGCGAGCGATCTCGAGGCGTCTCCGTTCTCCTCCCGAGCAGGTACGCGCGTGCTCCCGTCGCTTGTGCATGAGCCCGAACTGTTCGAGGAGCTCCTCGCATCGTTCATTCCTGCTCGTCCGGTCGAGGCCTCGCGTCTCCAGGATCGCCAGGATGTTCTGCTCGACCGTGAGCTTCTGGAAGACGCTCGGCTCCTGGCTCAGGTACCCCATCCCCGCCTGGGCATGGGCGTACATGGGGACGTTCGTGAGGTCGTTGCCGTCGAACTCCACCCGTCCGGCCTCTGGTGCCAGCATGCCGATGGTCATCCTGAACGAGGTCGTCTTGCCGGCGCCATTCCGCCCCAGCAGCCCGACGATCTCGCCTTCGTCGACCGTGAAGCCGACGCCATCGACGACACGTCGACCACCATAGGTCTTCTGAAGATCCTGGACATCGAGCAGCGGCATGGCTGCATGGTATCCGAGGAGTAGGGGCGTGGTTGACGAGGCACCCTTGCGACGATCGGTGCGGGAGGCTACAACGCAATCATGGACGCTCTCAACCAGCCAGGAACCAGGTCCCTGTTCTTGATTCTGACCATGGCCACGGGCCTTCTGCTCGGCGGTTGCGTTCGTCGGGTGGTCGACGTCACTTCCGAGCCTAGTGGTGCGATCGTCTGGATGAATGACCGCGAGGTCGGGACCACCCCCTGCACGGTCGAGATCCTGCACTACGGAACCTACGACGTGCGGCTCGAGAAGCCGGGGTACGAACCACGGACCACGGGGATGAAGGCGTTACCGCCGGTCTGGGATCTGCCCGGACCGGATCTGGTCGCGGAGTTGATTCCGACCGAGCTGGTCAGCCGCAATGCATGGCACCTCGTTCTCGACGCCGAGTCGATGGACGACGAGGCGGTGTTGCAGCGGGCCGTCATCGCACGGGACCGCCTGGCCGCGGAGGAGCTTCGTACGTCCCAGGAGGAGGAGCCTGCGTCCATCGAGAGCCTGCAGCGGGACGTCCGGGAGGACGATGGCGTCGAAGGGCCCCCCGGGGCCGCGATTGAAGGGGGCGTCGAAGAAGTTCCAGCACCGGAGCCGCTCGATCCGGACCTTGGCCAGGCCCCCGACATTCCCCGTCCGGGGACACCGGAGCCGGGGCCTGGGGTGGATGACTGAAAGTCCTTGAAGTGCCGCGGCTTTTGACCCGATGACCTCCAAAGAGGCGGCTGTGTGCCGTTTCTTCCGATGGATCATTACCCCGGGGGAAAGGGTTATGTCCATGCCATCCGTCCGTACACCCTCGATTCTGGTGGTCGACGACGACCGAATGAGCGCGCTCATGATCGCCCGGGTCGCCAGCGGATTGGGGTGTCGTTGCGTGACGGCCCGGAGCGGGGCGAGCGCGTGGCGCGAGTTCGTTCGATCGAGATTCGATCTGGTCGTGACCGACCTGAACATGCCCGGTGGAGACGGTGCCGTACTCACGAGACGCATTCGAAATCGATCTTCCGTCCCGATCCTCATGGTGACTGCCCTGCAGGGTGGGACGCCCGAGGCCTGTGGGATCGTCGGCATCGAGGACGTCGAGGTACTGCAGAAGCCGGTGGTGCCTCCCGATCTCCGCGAGGCGATCGAACGCCGTCTTGAAGCGACCATTTCCCAGGTGGTGGAAGCGGTCTAATCCTTCCTGACGTGATCCGGGCATCCACGCTCCGGCGCGCGGTACCATCGGGGCATGGCTGTACGAGCGACGACGATTCCTCTGACCTTGCTCGATGCCGGTCCGGTCCGGCCCGTGCACGCTCTGGGGCCCCGGTCGCTTGACTCGGTCCGAATGCTTCGGATCTCGGTGACCGATCGATGTAATCTCAGATGCGAGTACTGCATGCCGGCGGGGGGGGTCGACTTCGAGGATCGGAATCGTCATCTTGCGCCCCGCGAGATCGAGACGATCGCGACGCAGGCCCATCGCCTCGGCGTCCGGCACTTCAAGATCACCGGTGGGGAACCGACGGTCCGAGCCGACATCGAGGAGATCGTCGAGCGAATCTCGCGTCTCCCGTGTTCCGAAGTCAGCATGACGACCAACGGCACCACGCTGGCAAGGCGGGCGGAAGGCCTTCGAATCGCGGGGCTTCGCCGAGTCACGGTGTCGATCGATTCGCTGATCCCCGAGCGATTCGAGACGATGTCCGGAGGCGGCCGACTCGACGTCGTTCGTCGAGGCCTCGAAGCCGCACTGATGCACTTCGCATCGGTGAAGATCAACATGGTGGTGATTCGCGGTCGCAACGACGGGGAAGCCGAGGATTTCGTGCGACTCGCCATGGCATCCGATCTCACGGTGAGATTCATTGAATTCATGCCGATCGGAGACAGTGCCTGTGCGCGGAACAACGCTCCCGACTCGCAACTGGTCCCCGCGGACGAGCTTCTCGATCGACTGCAGGCGACGTTCGGCGCATTCCGGACTCTCGAGGCGAATCGAGAGCCCGGGGTCGGCCCTGCCGTGGTCTACGAATGCCCCGGTGGCCGCGGGCGGGTGGGTTTCATCCACGCGATGAGCAAACCGTTCTGCGAGACGTGCAATCGACTTCGACTGACGGCTCGTGGAATCCTGAGGAGCTGCCTTTTCGACGGCGGAGAGGTCGATCTGCGACCGTTGCTCGAACGGCGGGCTTCGCCGTCCGAGTGGAGGCGCACCTTCGCACAATGCACGGCACTCAAGCCTGCCGTGCATGCCCTCCGAGGGGATGGTGCGATGAGTGCGATCGGTGGCTAACGTCGCACGGATGCTCCTCGCCTCGAAGGGAAGGCGAGCGTTCGGGGGAGACTGGGCCGGCGGGGGGCTCAGATCCGGTTCATCGTCGTGAATCGCGCCCGCAGGAGTCGATTGATCGCGGCATTGGCCTTCGGCCAGCTGCGATCATCCAGCTCGGAAAGACGGATCCATTGAATGTGGTCGCCCTGAGGTTGCCAGTCGAGGTCCACAGGGGTTGCGAGATACGCTCGAATGCTGACGCGTTGCTCGACCGAAAGCGATGGGTCGACATCCGATGCCTCCCCGAGAAGCTCGCGAATCTCGACTTTGAGACCGACTTCCTCGAAGGTTTCTCGTACTGCCGCAGCTTCGCCCGTCTCGTCTGGCTCGATCTTGCCTCCAGGAAG
>PKCT01000014.1 GCA_002862325.1 Phycisphaerae bacterium | reverse complement strand
GGATTCTCGACCGGCGTCGCGATCTTCCAGGGATCGACCTTGTCGACGAAGCGGTCGAAGTGCTTCGCGTAGAGATCGCGACGAATCGGGAGACGACGCAGCTCGAACTCGCGAGGCCCGAGCCCCTGTTCGTTCACCGGGAACTGCCAGATCGCCTGGCCTTCCTCGCTCAGGACGAAGTCGACGAAGCGTCGAGCCAGATCGGGATCCGGCGCACCGGTGAGAAGCGCGACCGGATCGGGATCGATCGAGGTCTCGCCGGGCGGATCGATGTACCCGATTCGCCCCACTGCGTCCGGTCCCACGAGCCCCGCCCGAATCGCAGCGTCCCGGGTTCGCTGCGCCTCGTAGCGTCCGTAGAAGTCGATGCAGACCGCCGCCGCCGTCTCCCCCGCGGCGACCTCCAGCGGTCCCTTCGTACTGCTTCCCGCGAACGACCTCGCGTTGGCCGCGAGACGGCGGAGGATCCACCATCCCTCGTCCCAGCCGCGATGTTGCAGGATCGCCTCGAACGCCGTGGTCACCGAGCCGCTCATCCCCGGATCGACCATCGTGATCCACCCCTGGTACTCGGGAACCGTGAGATCCCTCCAACGCGTCGGGGAGGGGACGTCGAGGTCGGGAAGGATGTCGCGATTGAAGACGATGCCGAAACTCGACAGGGCCGTGCCGAACCACCGTCGGTCGGCGTCGAACAGCGGCTCGCCCGCGATCGTTCCGTCGCCGTAGATCTTCCGAAGCTGCTCGTCACCGAACTCCAGCGGCGCGAGGACTCTCGTCTCCCTCGTCTCCCCGTCGGGCATCCGCACCGTGATCGGCTGGGCAAGTTGGGAGAACTCGTAGGAGCCTCCTCCCCACAACAGATCGGCGTTCCCCCCCGGCTCGAGTCCGTTTTCCAGCGCGGAGGTGTACTCGGAGATGAGAAGCTTCCGGATCTCGCTCGTGCCCCCGGGCGTGCTCCAGGCGATCTTGACGTACTCGTCGTGATTGTCCTTGCACCAGGCCTCGAAGGCGCGCGAGAACTCGGCACGAATCTGTTCGTTGTGGGGCGACACCACGACGAGGACGCGAGTATCCGCGGGAAACTCGGGTTCGGAGATCCGAAACGCGAACGGAACGATCAGCAGGATGACGAGAAAGACGATCGGAATGCTTCGAAGGATCATCTCGCGTCCTCCACGATGGTCTGGATGTCCTCGGCAAAGCGCCCGGCAGCCCGCTTGACGGCATCGATCCACGGTCCGCGATCCTGCTCCCACGCCCGGATGATGGAGCGACTCGCGGTCACCAGCACGCCGCCCCCGCGACCATCGAGTGCGGCCCTGACGCCTTCGGCACCCCCACCCTGCGCGCCGTATCCGGGGAGGAGGAAGGGCGATCGCGGCATCAACCTCCGGAGGGCCGCCGCCGCCTCCGGCTTGGTGGCGCCGACCACTGCACCGGTTGACGCGAGCTCGCCCGAGTCCGCGCGACCGAGACGATCCACCATCGCCGCCACCAACCCAGCGACCGTCCCACCGCTGGTCTCAACGGCCTGGATCTCGTCACCCGAGGGATTGGAGGTCCGGACCAGGACGAAGACTCCGAGGCCCGCGGCACGGAAAGGTGCCACACCGTCCTCGCCGAGATACCCGTTGACCGTGACCCAATCGGCATCCATCCCCGCCGCGGCAGCCGCATAGTGCTCGGCGGAAATGCCGATGTCCCCTCGCTTGGCATCGAGTATCACCTGAAGTCCGAGCGTTTTCGCGTGCGACATGATTCGTTCGAGGGTGCGGACACCACTCGACCCGTATCGTTCGAAGCAGGCCGACTGGATCTTCGTGCACGGCGCGATCTGGGAGATCGCCTCCAGAACACCCTCGCAGAATCGCTCGATCCCATGCAGAGGATCCTCGTTCGCGAAGTCCTCCGGAAGATGGTCGGCGACCGGGTCGATGCCGACGCAGATCGGCGCGGTCGCGGCGAGCCGCCGGTGGAGTCGCGCTCCGGGGTCCTGGATGGTCTGGGCGTGGGTCATCCCACGGATTCTACGGCACCAACGCTCCGCGGATGGAACACGGGCCCGTACCATGGAGGCATGCAGGACGCCCCGCCCCGACACCTCCACCTCGATCGCCAGGTCGGCCTGGACATCGAGTGGGCCGACGGCGAACAGGTGCACTACCCGATCGAGTGGCTCCGGCGGATGAGCCCCTCCGCGGACAGTCGCGAACTCAGGCGGCAGATAGAGGAGAATCCGCTCACCGTCCTCCCCTCGGGCGGAGGCCTCCCACTCGCGGCCGAATCGATCGAATCGGTGGGCAACTACGCGATTCGCATTCGATTCAACGACGGCCATTCCTCCGGAATCTTCTCCTGGAGCTATCTCCGAAAGATCGCGCCGGAGAAGAATTCGTGACCGAAGACGACTTCAAGCCGACCCGCGTGCCCGACTGCCCCGCGGAGTGGTCCGTCCCGTTGGGGACGACCGACTGGTTCGAGGCCACGGTGGATCGTGCGGGCGTCAGTCGCCGCGTGGCCCACGTCAACAACGCCGAATATGTCAGATGGATCGACATCGTCGCGGTGCTGGCCGGAATCCGAGCCGGCTCCACCCGCGAACGCCTGGAACGCGACAACCTGCTCTGGTTCGTTGCGCGTCACGAGATCGACTATCGCGGCGAGACGTTTCCGGACGATCGCATCGTGGCCGGAACCTGGCTGAGCGACTGGACACGCGTCTCGGTCGTCCGTCATACGTTCATCGGCCGCCCGAGCGATCGGCAGGTGCTTGTCACCGCCCGGACCAAGTGGGTGCTCGTCGATGGCGACACGAGACGACCGACCCGCATCCCGGCGGACTTCCTGCGTCAGGATTCGGACCCCGACGCATGAGCTCACGGGTGCTCTTCATCCTCGACCGGGAGCGACGGCGCGAAGAGGAGTCGGCGATCATCAGGCTCGCCATCGGTCTCGCCGCGGATGGCGTGCGGCCGGCGGTGATCCTGCAACCCACCGAGGACGATCAGGCCTCCGACCTCATGACGGAAGGGCCGGTGCCGGTGGTGTTCGCTCCGGTCGATGCGCCGTTCTGGATCCGACCCAAGGCGGCGAGAGCGGTCCTCGAGGTGCTGCGCGAACTCGGGTTCGAAGATTTCGAGGCCGTCGTCGGCTGTGGACGAGGCGCGGTCGCGATGACGGAGGAGATCGGCGATCAGCTTGATATTCCGGTCATCCACGAGGTACGGGCCCCCCACGAGGCCACCGGTCTTCGCATCGACGACCGGCACGTTCTGACCACTCCGAATCCGCAGCTGCAGATGGATCTGGAGCGTCGATTCGGAGAAGGACGCGTCGCGATGATTCCCATTCCAGTCCCCCGCACCCGGCAAGCGGGCGCCCCCGATTCCGGCCTCGTGGTGGTGCTCGGCCCCGTCGCGCGGATCGGCCTCTGGCGGGCTTTGATGGAAGGCCTCGGCGGCCCCCAAGGCCCCATCGACGGCCTCAAGCATGTCGCGGTGGAACTCGGCGACGGGCGACGGGATCAACAGGTCTGGGGAATGCTCCGATCGGGATCGCTGCGCGACTGCATGTCGTCGTTCGAACGACTGGATCGAATCAGGGATCTTTTGACCGACGCGAATGTCGTCGTGCGCCCCGAGAGTCGAACCGCGGTCAGGAGCATCGAGATCCAGGCCGTTCTCCAAGGGGCGACTCTCGTGGCCTCGAAATCGAATTGGCGAGGTGACGATGGCAGCGACTCGGGAGCGCGGCTCATCGCCGCCGAAGATCTCCACGAACCCAAGGCCTGGCGAGAAGCCGTCGAATCGAGCCTGCGGGAGATCCCCACCACCTCGGAACGCCAGGCCGCCGAAGCGTCGCTGGTCTCGGTGGTCGCGCCCCGATGGCACCAATTGCTCGACACCGTCATCCATGGCGACGCGACACCGATCGAATCGATCCAGGACTGATACTGTCTGTCCTCGAGAATCACCGAAAAAATCAGGCTTTCCTCGCATCAATCCGGAACCGGCGCGAGTCTCCACCCGTATCGGGATGGTGTCACGTCGCACGTCGACACGCACCAAGCAATCTCCTCACTACACCGCTGATTCGATGTATTTCGAATCGGCGGTGTTGGTTTTGGCGAGAGCAGCGTTTCAACCAGAGAATTCCCCGCTCGCCGTCCGCCCCCACACCACTCGCTCCATCGAACGGGAACCGCGACGAACGCGGTCTCGAATGATCGGGAGAACCGAGACCAGGAAGTCCCAATGGTGATGCGACGCCGACATCCGAGATTGTCCTCACCGTCCAAAACGAAGGTATTCCGCCATCAAGACTGGTCGCCCGGGAACCGTCGGATCCGATACGACTGCCGGCCGGGGTTGACGAACGCCACCGATTTCGCTTCTCATAGATGATCGGAGCTCCGGAAAGAGCGAGCTCTCAC
>PKCT01000122.1 GCA_002862325.1 Phycisphaerae bacterium | reverse complement strand
TCGCATCCATCGTCGCGGGCGGGTCGGACGTGTCGACCGCGACGAGGCGCGAGAGATGTTCGAGGATGCGGTCGTTCACGTGCTCACCTGCATCGCACCGAGTGCGGACGCGTTCCCGTGGATCTTGATGAAGCCGGCGGCGTCCTCGGCGCTCCACTCGGCCTTCTGCGCATACACCGCGTCGTCGGAGACGAGCGCCCGGTCGGTCTCGATCGCGACGCATTCGCAGGTGCCGCCGTGGGTCTCGAGGGTGACGACGCCGTCGACGTTCCGCTGGCTCGAGGCGAGGAACGCCTCGAGGTCCCGACGCAGCGGCTCGTGGAAGAAGCCCCCGAAGACGAGCTCTGTCCACTGGCGGGCGACGTCCTGCTTGAACGACGCCTGGGCCTTGGTCAGCGTGAGTTCCTCGAGGCCGCGATGGGCGACGAGCAGGGCCTCGAGTCCCGGGCACTCGAAGACGATCCGACCCTTCAGCCCCACGATCGTGTTCCCGGTGTAGATCCCCCGACCGACCCCGTAGGCGCCGTACGCCTCGTTCAGTCGCCCGAGCATCTCCGGCCCGGGAAGGACCTCGCCATCGAGCGCATGCGGCACGCCGCCGCGGAATTCGATCGCCGACTTAAGCGGCGACTCGGGCCACGCGGCCCGCGGACGACACATGCGGAAGGTGTCCTCGCCGGGGCGGGCGAACTCGTCGATCTCGGAACCGGAGATGGTGGTGCCGAGGAGGTTCTCGTTGATCGTGTATCGCCGGTAGTGCTCCGGCACTCCGAAGCCCCGTTCCTCGAGATACGCCATCTCGTAGGGCCGGATCGTCTCGGCCTCGCTCTGGATCGCGCGGATCGGCGTCAGGATCGGGAGATCGCACAGGGATCGGAGCGACTGGTCGAACCTGAACTGGTCGTTGCCCATCGCGGTGCATCCGTGGGCGACTGCGCCGGCGTCGAGTCGGTTCGCGATCTCGACGATCTCCTCGACGATCACGTAGCGATCCGAGCACAGCAGGGGGTAGCGCTGCTGATACCTCTCACCGCCCTGGATGAAGGGAATGCAGAAGGTGTCCCAGAGGGCGGGGCCGGCGTCGACGGTGATGTGGTCGACGGCGCCCAGCTCGATCGCGCGGTCGCGAATCGCCCGGGTCTCGCCCTCGGCGAGACCGCCGGTGTCGACATGCACGGTCACCACCTCGTGGCCGCGTTCCTTGAGCCACGGAACGCAGAACGAGGTGTCGAGACCGCCGGAGAAGGCGAGGACGGTGGGGGGGGGCGTCATGATGATCCTTCAGTGGTTGGTGGCGACACCGGCGAGCATCCGGGCCATGAGGGCCTTCTGGACGTGCAGGCGATTCTCGGCTTCGGGGATGACGAGGGAGGACGGGGCATCCATGACCGCATCGGTCGCCTTGACGTTGCGTCGGGCGGGGAGACAGTGGCTGAACGCGGCATTGGCGGTACGGGCCATCTTGGCCTCGTCGACGATGAAGTGGCGGAATTCGGCGGCGGCCGCGGACTGCGCCTCGGGATCGCCGTAGAGGGGCAGGCAGCCCCAGCTCTTGGCGTACACGACGTCCGCGTCGTCGTACGCGGCGAGGTCGTGGGAGACCTGGAACGATCCGCCCGTCCGCTCGGCGTTGCCACGGGCATCCTCGAGGTACCGCTCGTCGAGAAGCCATCGCTCGTCGGGACACAGGAGCGTCACGTCCATGCCCGCCCGCGTGGCGATCCGTACGGCGGAGTTCGCCACCGCGGTGTTCAGGGGGCGTGGATGCGGCACCCAGGTCATCACGTACTTGCGCCCGGAGAGGTCCGTGGTGTCGAACCACTCCCGCAGCGCGAGGAGGTGGGCGAGCTCCTGGCAGGGATGCGTGATCGTCTCCATGTTGATGATCGGTACCGTCGCGTGTCGTGCGAAGCCGCGGACGACCAGGTCTTCGCGGTCGATCGACCAGTCCTTGAACCGGGGAAACGCCCGGACCGCGATCGCGTCGCAGTAGGTCGAGAGCACGCGTGCCGCCTCGCGAACGTGCTCCTCGGCGTCACCGTCCATGACCACGCCCTCGTCGAACGCCATGCTCCAGGCGCTCTTGCCGGGCTCGAGCACGATCGCCTTCGCACCGAGCTGCCACGCCCCCAGTTCGAAGGACGTCCGGGTTCTCAGCGACGGATTGAAGAAGAGGAGGGCGATCGACCGGCCTTCGAGCAGCGGCTGAAGCGGTGTTCGCTTGAGGTCGACGGCGTCCCCGAGGATCCCCTCGAGATCCTCCCACGACCAGTCCTGGGTGTCGATGAAGTCCCTGGTCATGCGATGGCCTTCGCCTTCATGCCCTCGAGCTCGTCGACGAGCGTGCGGGCCGCGGTCGCGGATCGGGTGGCCACGAAGATGGTGTCGTCGCCGGCGAGGCAACCGACCATCGAGGGGGGCGGCGTGGCGTCGAGTTTGCTTGCGAGAAGGGGCGCGTGGCCGGGGGCGGTGCGGAGGACCACCATCGTGCCGGCGATCTCGAGATCGAGAAGGTGTCGTCGCAGCGCGGTGTCGAGCGGGGCGCCGAATCCCGGCGACCCGCCGCCCATCTCGGGCATGGTGTATCCCTCGGGGCCTCGAACCGCACCGATGGCGCTGAGATCCCGGGAGATCGTGGCCTGGGTCGCCTGCTCTCCGGCCTGGGCGAGCGAGAGGGCGATCTCCTCCTGGGTCCGGGCGGGGCCGGTGCGGAGAAGCTTGGTGAGGAGATGACGGCGGATGTCTCGCGGCATGTGCAAGATTATGCACTGTGCAGCATGAATATGCAAATAGGTGTTGGCCCGGGTCGCGGGCCGTCCACAGGCGGCCGATGGGACCTCCGGTCATTTCACGCGTTCGATCTCTCCCGGGCGCCACGTCTTCTCGAACCAGGGTTCGAGCGGACCATAGAGCCGCAGCAGGGCGAACCATCCCTTGCCGGGGCGGGTCTGGATCCAGTTCGCGGCTTCCGGACCGTCCGGCGCGGTCGGACCGAAGTGCAGCGTCACGGAGCCGTCGGGGTTCTCGTAGAGCTCGTCCCGGGTGCTGTTGACGCTGGGAAACTTCTGATCGGTCTGCAGCTCCGATCGGGTCTGCGGGTCGTAGACCACGAAGGACCAGAAGTTCTTCGCCGGCACGTCGGCGGGGATCCGGAGGGTGTACCGCTGGTCGCCGGTGAGATACCGGCCGGCGGAGTCGGTCGATACGAGGGCGTACTGCGATCCGACGCCCGGCATCTTGAGGGCCATCGCCGGCGTGTTCACGGTGGCGCAGTAGAAGAAGAACGTCCGTGCGTCGAGATTCCGGCCGCCTGCGCCGTCCGCGATGAGCCAGCGGTAGTCGTCACCCACGAACGGGGTGTACCACTGCTGTCCCGGATAGAGGAACGCGCCCGGATCCCGGGGCCGGAGGAAGACGGCTCGCGCGGTCGCGTTGCCGATGGCGACCGAATCCGCGAGGATCTTCTTCATGCGATCGTCCGGTTCGAACGGTCGGCCCTTCTGGAGGCCGATCGACGCGGCGAGGCCCCGGAGCTCGGGATCCAGCAGGCCGATCGGCTCCCGATCGAGGACGGTGTGCACCTCCTCGAAGAACGTCTCGTCGTTCGCGTGGATCGTGTTGAAGGGGATCGTGGACGCGTCGACGAACGCCATCTCGGTCGGCGCGTCGCGGTCGGCGTAGGGATAGACCTTCAGGCCCGACTCGAACATCTCGACCGCGGCGTCGGGCTTCCCGTCGACGAGGAGTCCCCGCAGGATGAGCCAGTTCATGTAACCGGGCGATCGGACCGCGAAGTAGGACTCGCCGTCCAGGTCGATCGTGGCGCCGCCGATCGGTGCGTCGATGTTCGTCATCACATCCGGAGGGAGGATCAGGTACTTGCCGCCCCGACCGCGATCGGGGCCGGGCCCGCCCATGTCGATCACGAAGCGGAAGAAGGCGTCGTTGACCGTCCCGGGCCCGCACTTCGGCGGGACCTCGACCACGATCGGCCCGTGCCGTTCGAGGTCCAGCATGATCGAGGCGTAGACCGTGTCGGTGTTTCCGGTGAGGAAGAGGGGGTTCGAATCCAGCAGCCGCTTGAACATCAGGCATTGGTGTGGATCGGTGCATCCCTGTTCCGCCATGCCCCTGCGGAGACCTTCGAGACTCGCGGCTGGAATGAAGTTGAGGAAGACCTCGGTCCCGCGGATCCGATCGAGGTTGTCGTAGACCAGATCCACCGTCGCGTCGTCCGGGAGGCCGTCGAAGAATTCGAGGGTCCCGATCGACGTCTCGACCCGATCTGGGGTGAGGATGCTCTCCGGTATTCGGGTGTTGAATCCCGGCGTCGGGTCGCTCGAGGTCTGGTCGCCCGTCCGTGGCGATCCGCAGGCGTCGGTGCCGAGTATCGCCGCGACGACGATCGTGGTGGCGGGGGCGAGGTCGAGGGCGAGTGT
>PKCT01000282.1 GCA_002862325.1 Phycisphaerae bacterium | reverse complement strand
CGGGGCGTTAGCTCAATTGGGAGAGCACTGCCTTTGCAAGGCAGGGGTTACCGGTTCGAGCCCGGTACGCTCCATTCGAACCGCCGTCACCGCCCTCGGTCCTGCCGGAGGCGGTGTTCGTTCCCAGAAGTCGACCTGTTGGAACTTTGGTGTGTGGTTCGGTGGTTTGCGCGGGAACATCGCACGCCGAGCCGGTATCTTCGGAAGGGTTCCGGTCTCGAATCCGCCCGAGCATTGGGTTCCCAGTTCCCAGTTCCCAACCGACGTCTTCGGCCAAGTGATTTGGGCGAAGACGCAACCAGAGCCAGGACGTTCCGAGCAGAGTCCTACTCAAGGAGAAAGTCATGCCCCCCGTACAGATTTCAACGGTGGTCAGCCTCGCGATCCCCCTCCTGCTCGCGCCCTTCGCCGACGCGTCGGACCCGTACACGCTCCATCAGTCCAAGTACTGGCAGGAGCACCACGGCCAGTATTTCTCTTCCACCAACGGGACCATGGACGTCCTGTGGGATCAGCAAGGCCTCGGCTACCGCTACGACTCGTGGCAGAGCAACCGCACGACCGGCGGCGACATCTCTCGAGGCAAGGTCGAGTATCGAGAGGAATCCACGGCCGCGGCGAATTCCACCTATCTCAACTTCATCGGCCATGTCGGCCAGAATTTCGACGGCTTGATGACGACCAGATACACGTTCAGCGGCAGCTGGACGCCACCGGCGAACCACACCCATCTCTACATGGGATTCGATGCCGACGACTTCAACTGGGCCGGTATCGATGAGATGGACGTCTACATGAGGTTGACCAGAGGAACGACGCCCGAGCAGGAGAAGCGTGAGCAGTGGACACAGGGGACGGCGCCGTCCCCAAGCCCGGGGAATCCCCGCTACGACCTCATCGACTACCAGATCGGCGGTCCCGCAGGAACGACCTACTACTTCGAGATGGAGATCATCGTGAAGTCGGACCTGATCGCCAGCGCGATCGACCAGAAGCACTTCGGTACGTTCATCGGCAGCCAGGACGGAGTCGCCGTCCCCGCGCCGATGGCCAGCGGCATCCTCGGCTTCTACGTCGCGGCGCTCGGAGGACGAAGACGACGCTGAGAACACCTGAACGGGTTTCGGAGAGATACGATGTCTGATACGGAAAATCAGTACGACTGGGCCGAGAAGAAGGGCTTCCATCCGCAGTTGATCAAGTCGATGATCGTGGGTGGACTCGTCACCCCCCTCGTGCTGACCGTCCTCGTCGCCGCGCTCCTGTCCAAGGTCTTCCCGTCGACGCCGCCCTTGACCTTGTTTCCAATCGCGTTCGCGCTGGTCGTGCCGATCGGCGTCGGCCTCGGATATCTCGTCGGACTCGGCATGACCAAGCAGCGCCTCGCGTGGGTCCGCTGGGCTGCGGAGAAGGGCTGGAGCTACGAGGCGAAACCCGAGCATCCGGGGGCGGACATCCTCGACCATGTGGACCAGCTCCGATCCTCGACCGTGTACTGGCGTCACGCGAACCGGCGGAATCTCATCGGTCGTCGGACCGAGGTGGGCGGCGCCTGCATCATGACCTCCTCGTCGATCGCGAAGCAGCAGCTGCACGAGGACAATCAGAGCCGGAAGCAGGCGAACCGCACGCGGTCCGGACGCTGCGTCGATCTCGTGATGGACACCGGGACGTCGTGTCCGGACATGACGATCCACCCCCACGCCTTCGCCGATCGGCTTCCGATCCCGCATGGACGGGCGACCGTCACGTTCGAACTCGACGCCTTCAACCAGACGTGGACCGTCCGAGCCGACGATGCGAAGGCGGCCTACGACCGCATCGATCAGCGGACGATCGACTTCCTCCTGCACCACGGCGGGCGCTATGTGCTCGAGTTCGTAGGCGGTCTCCTGATCGTCCAGTACTGGATCTCCGAGGCCGAAAGCATGAGCTTCCAGCGACAACCCCGTCGGTACTACGACCAGGTGATGAGCTTCACGAAGTCCTTCACCCAGGCCGTCCCCGACGACCTCGTGCCGCCCCTCGATCTGGACTCGCTGCGATGATCCGCCCCTGATCGTCCCCCCATCGCCTTCCCGTCGACCTTCAGACCGGTGGGCGTCCGCGTTCACCCCCGGTCACCCCCGATCAGCCCCGATCAGCTGAGGCGTCCCTCAGGCGACGAATTCTCCGGTGAGGACGAGCCTCGCCTTCCCGGCGACGCCGACCCGGCCCGCGTCCGCCTCGCTCGCGTCGACCATGACGAGTCCACCGCGCGACGATTCCTGTCGGGCGAGGAACCGATCGCCGCATCGATCCCGCCACAGGAGCCCGAGGCTCGAGTGGAGCGATCCCGTGACCGGGTCCTCGTCGACGGAGACGCCCGGCGCGAAGTACCGACTGGAGACGACGGCGCCGTCCGGATCGCGGTCGAGCGGCGCCGTCACCGCGATCCCCCGCGCCTCGACCCGGCCGAGCGCCCGCATGTCGGGTCGCATGGCTCGAACGACGGCCGCCTCCTCGAGCACCACGACGAGATCCGCCTCGAGCGTCCGCACCACGCGGGCGGGGTCGATCGAAAGCCCCTCGAAGATCGCGGCGTCCGGGGCCTCCACCGTCTCGAGCGGCGCGACCGGCAGGGCGACCGATTCCCGTCCTTCGACCTGGCGGACGCGAAGATCCCCTCGGTGCCGGGTTCGGAAGGTGATCGTCGCGTCGGGCGGAATCGCCTCCCGGTGACGCAGGGCGTGCGCCGCTGCGATCGTCGCGTGTCCGCAGAGCTCGACCTCCTCGCCGGGGGTGAACCAGCGGAGATCCCAGGTGTTCGCGGCGTCGGCCGCGACCACCGGCGAGACGAACGCCGTCTCGGAGAGGTTCATCTCCGCCGCGATCGCCTGCAGCCTCGGTTCGATGCCCGCGCGCCCGCACCCGCCCTCGGGGAGCATGCACACCGCGGCTGGATTCCCGGTGAAGGGCGCGGCGGTCGCGAACGCGTCGACGATGGCGATCGGGGTGCTCACGAGGTCGGCGCTCCGTCCTCCTTCGGCGTCCAGCCGAAGGTCTCGAACGCCACGTCGGTCCGACCGTCCGCATGGAGATCGACCAGGAGATATCCCGGCTCGAATTCGTGGTACGGCCCACCCCACCAGCCGCCCGAGACGGCGCCGCCGCAGGCGTAGCGGACGCCCAGGTAGTCCACGATCTCGGCGAGGTGGAGATGACCGGAGAGACACAGCTTGACGTTGCCGTGTCGGTGGAAGCGGTCCTTGAGTCGGCGCGCATCCAGATGCATCCACGCGCCGGGCACGCTCCAGTCGCCCGTCTTCTCGTTCTCGCCGTCGAAGAAGACGCACGCGGAGAGGATCGGGATGTGACTGAGGACGCACACCGGGACGTCCTTCGGGGTGTCGCGGAGCGTTCGATCGAGCCAGTCGAACTGCGCCTCGTCGAGCAGCCCCTTGTATCCGCCCTCGCCGCCGCGGAGGACGTTCGGACTCGTGCTGTCGAGGACGATGAACCGCCAGCCCCCCTGATCCCAGTGGTAGTGGCCGCGATCGAGTCCGAACGCGTCGCACGCCCAACGGCGACCGTCGACCGGGTCCATCGCGAGGATGTCGTGGTTGCCGATCACGGTCCGGTGCGGCGTGGTGAGATCCCCGGAGACGACCCGATTCCAGCAGGCGAGCTGCGCCGGTGCCCGTTCGCGCCCGCCGTCGCCATCGACGTTCATGAGATTGTCGCCCCCGAAGACGACGAGATCGGGCGGATCGGGGCGGGACTGGACATGCGCGAGGCAGGCGGCGAACCCCTGCTCCCCCTGCTTCTCCGCCTGGACGTGGACGTCGGTCAGGTAGGCGAGGCGAAGCGATCGCCCCCCCGATTCCTCGTCACCGGATCGGCCGCCGAGCATCGGCGCGGCGGCGAGACCGGCGACGCCGGCCCCCAGCAGGTGACGACGGGAGAAGGACGATTCGCTCGGTCTCGTCATGGGTTCGGCTCCGGCGGGATTCGTGCAGGCCCCCGGACACCGTACACGACGACACCCCCGTCCCAGGGACGAGGGTGTCGGAACGATCGTAAAGAGGGGTCGAGCCAGCCGGACTCGGTCGACCTCAGCCGACCCGCTTGCGACGCACGCCCGCGGCGCCCGCCGCGAGGGCGAGCAGCCCCACCGCGCCCGGCGCGGGGACGGCGCCCGCCTCGATCGCGGAACCGTCGTCCTCGTACGCCCATCGAACGACCTCGAGCGCGTTCAGGCCGTCCCATGGGCTGGCGGCAGCGTGTGAGTTCTTGCCTGGCGAGATAGGTCAGCTGGCATACATGCCATCAGACTACCGTGGAAGCTGATCACACAGCGCTCGATGGCTAGAAAGCCCGGATAGAGAATGTCCTGTGGGGCCGGGTGTACCATCATCGCGGCGTCCACCGGCTCGAACACTCCTTTATTTATCATTTCCACCTTGCCTCCACCTGCGCTGCTGTCAGCCGGCAATCCGGCAACAGCGCCACCACTCTCCTCGGCCGGCGTGCCCAGCACCGGCACCTGCAC
>PKCT01000213.1 GCA_002862325.1 Phycisphaerae bacterium | reverse complement strand
TCGGTTCCGACATCATCTCCCGCTTCAAGCGTATGAGTGGTTTCAATGTGCTCCATCCCATGGGGTTCGATGCGTTCGGACTTCCCGCGGAACAGTACGCGGTCCAGACCGGCGTCCATCCAAGGGTGACGACGCAGCAGGCGATCGACAACTTTCGCCGACAGTTGCGTCGTTTCGGGTTCGGGTACGACTGGAACCGGGAGTTCGCGACCATCGATCCGACCTACTACCGCTGGACCCAGTGGATCTGGCTGAAGGCATACGACTCGTGGTTCGACCCCGAGCTGCAGCGGGCTCGCCCCGTCTCCGAGTTGATCGAGGCGCTCGAACGCGGCGACATCGTCCCTTCCGACGCCACCGGGGACGCGCTCGACTGGTCGACGATGACGCCGTCCGACAGAAGGCGGTATCTCGAAAGTCGTCGACTGGCCTATCTGGGCGAACAGACCGTCAACTGGTGTCCCAAGCTCGGCACGGTGCTCGCCAACGAGGAGGTCATCGATGGTCGAAGCGAACGCGGCGGATACCCCGTTCTTCGAAAGCCCCTCCGTCAGTGGATGTTCAGGATCACCGCGTACGCCGATCGACTGCTCGACGATCTCGAGCTGATCGCCTGGCCCGAATCGACCCGTACCATGCAGCGCGAGTGGATAGGAAGGAGCGAAGGCGCGTCCATCCGATTCGAGTTGGAAGGAGGCGGGGAGGCGCTCGAGGTCTTCACCACGCGTCCCGACACGCTCTTCGGCGCGACCTACCTGGTCGTCGCCCCGGAGCACCCGCTGGTGGACGAGATCCTCGCCGACGGCGCGGACGACGAGTTGGCGACCTACGTGGACGCGTCGCGTAATCGCGCAGACGTCGAGCGGATGATGGACTCGAAGGAGAAGACCGGGGTCTTCACCGGTCGGCGAGCGATCCATCCCGTGACCGGCGAGCTCGTGCCGGTCTGGACCGCGGACTACGTGCTCATGGGATACGGCACCGGAGCCATCATGGCGGTTCCCGCCCACGACCAGCGAGACTTCGAGTTCGCGCGAGCGTTCGAGATCCCCATCCGCATCGTGGTCGATGGCGGGCCGGACCAGGGGGCCATGTCCGAGGCCCACACCGCGGCGGGCGTCGCGATCAACAGCGCGCACGGCGATCTGTCGCTCGATGGGCTCCCGACCGACGACGCGAAGGTGCGGATGATCGACTGGCTGGCGGACGAGGGCCGTGGCCGCCGCACGGTGAACTTCAAGCTCAGGGACTGGCTCTTCAGTCGTCAGCGGTACTGGGGCGAGCCCTTCCCGGTGGTCTTCGACGACAACGGTGATCACTATCCGGTGTCCACGGCCGCGCTCCCCGTCGAGCTTCCCGATCTCGAGGACTACCAACCGGTGGAGAGCGACGATCCGACGCCGCCCCTCGGCAAGGCGGAGGCGTGGGTCAACACCACGGCCGGTGCGGCGGGTGTCGACCCCGCGGTCCTTCCGCCCGAGACACCGGTGCGCCGCGAGACGAACACCATGCCCGGTTGGGCCGGTTCCTGCTGGTACTACCTCCGCTATCTCGATCCGCACAACGAGGAGGCCTTCGTCTCGCCAGAGGTGGAGCGCTACTGGATGCTCTCCGATCGGGACGCGGACGGCGGCCATCGGACCTGCGCCGCGGGCGAGGAGGGCTTCGACGCGACGAAGCATCACGTCGGGGGCGTCGATCTCTATGTCGGTGGGGCGGAGCACGCGGTGCTCCACCTCCTCTACGCCCGCTTCTGGCACAAGCTGCTCTTCGATCTCGGGGAGGTCTCGACGCCCGAACCGATCGGACGGCTGTTCCACCAGGGGATGATCACCAGCTTCGCGTTCAAGCGTGGGGACGGATCCCTGGTGCCGGTCGACGAGGTCGACACCGAGGAGCTCGACGGCGACGAACGGCACGTCGAGCGCGCGAGCGGAGATTCGGTCGAACGCATCGTCGCCAAGATGTCGAAGTCGCTTCGCAACGTCATCAACCCCGACGACGTGATCGCCGAATACGGAGCCGACACCTTCCGGCTGTACGAGATGTACATGGGCCCCCTCGACGCGTCGAAGCCCTGGAACACGCGCGACATCGTCGGAGTGCATCGTTTCCTCCAACGTGTCTGGCGACTCGTGGTCGACGAGTCGTCCGGCGAACTCTCGCTGCGGCAGGACGCTTCCGAAGAGGTCGAACGCGCTTTGCACGTGATGATCTCCAAGGTCGGTGGCGACATCGAGCGATTCGCCTTCAACACCGCGATCGCGGCCATGATCGAGTTCGTCAACGCCGCGACCGGCATCGGTCTGGACGATGGTCAGCTCGAGCGATTCACGCGGGTCCTGGCCCCGTTCGCGCCGCATCTCGCGGAAGAGCTCAATCACCGCCGTGGCGGCACCGACAGCGTGGTGCTCGCCGCGTGGCCGGAGTTCGATCCGGCGATGCTCATGGCCGACACGGTCGAGGTGCCGGTCCAGGTGATGGGGAAGGTTCGCAGTCGCATCACCGTACCGGCGGAGTCCGACGCCGCGTCCCTGGAGTCGGCGGCGCTCGCCGATCCGAGGATCGCGGAGTTGATCGAGGGGAAGACGGTTCGAAAGATCGTGGTGGTGCCGGGCAAGCTCGTCAACGTGGTGGCCAACTGATGTCGGGTGCTCCTGACGAAGGTCATCCGAGCTGGCGGCTCGAGGAACCATGGCCCGCGACGCTGGTCGCGCCGATCTCTGCCGCGGAGGCTCCGGAGCCGGACGACTGGCTGGCTGGTGTCGCAGCTCGCTTCGATGCCGCGGTCGAGGTGCTGGAGATCCACGGCGCTCCGGATGAGAAGCGCCCCTGGTCGTTGGTGATCCGCGTTCCCGGCCACCCCGCGCCCGTGCTGCTGGCGTGCGAGCGGACCAAGCGGATGGAGGAGCTGCCTCCGGAGGATGCGGAGGCGATCGCCGCCACCCGGTGGTGCGTCGTCGTCGAATCGCTCCTGTCGCCCCGTGAAGCGCTCGAGGATTGGACTCGACTGGCCAGGGTCGTCGGCGGTGACGACCGAGCGGTGGCCATGATGGACGCGACGACGGGGAGGTGGTTCTCGAGGGCGGACCTCCGGAACGAGATCCTCGACTCCGAGCTGGGGCCGCCGGAGGACGTGCTCTGGCGGGTGCAGGTGATCTCCGCCCACGAGAAGCTCGAGGTGGGGCTGGTGTGGATCATGAGCAGGGGACTGAATCGATGCGGGCTTCCGGAACTGGAGCTGCTCGAGGTGCCCGGCGATGCGGCCTCCGCCGGAGTCCGTCTGCTGGAACTGCTCGGTGGTCTTCTTATCGAGGACGGAATGCCTCCGCCTGAGATCCCGTATCCCATCGGTCCGGATCTCGACGTCACGATGATCCCCTGGCCCCAGGTCGTGGAGACACTGGATGCGGAGTCGTTGGGCGGTAGGCAGGATCGAGAGGCGCTCTCGCAGGAGACGCCGAATCCACTTCTCGCACGGCGGGCCGTGGTCTGCGGCCCGGAACCGCGCGGCGCCTTCAAGCGAATCTGGGCGTATCCGAACGAGGTGCTCCAGGCGCTCCGTACGCCCGATGTGGTGGTGTATCGCAGCGACGCCGAGATCCGAAGGAGTTCATCGATGGCGCGTCGAAGCTGGTCTCATGCAGTGACCGCGTGGAGATCCGGGCAGCAGGCTTCGATCCTGCTGGCGGGGATTCCCGTCGGGCAGGACGACGTCGGCCGCATCGAACACGGCTGGGTGCAGGTCGACGGTGTCGACGCGAATGGTTGTCAGGGTCGTTTGCTTCGCGAGACGCTCGACGGGAGGTCGTCGGGAGGCGAGATCCGGTTCGAAGCCGGGGAGATCGACGGCTGGCGGCTGGTCCAGGGAGAACGAACCTGGACGCCCGAGGATCTTCCCTTCATGGACGCCACCGACCCCGAGGAAGGATCGGGGATCGCGGAATGAACGCATCCGATCCGATCGACGACCCGTTGGCGCGGCCGCCACGATCGGTCCATGCGGGGGCCAGTCGATCGGCGGCCGATGCGATTCGCTTCGTCCTTGGTGCGGAAGGCATTCCCGCGGTCGTGGAATCCGGGAGGGACGAGAAGGGCGCTCTGGTCTGGCAGACTCTGGTGGCGGCGGACGCGTTCGACGATGCTCGCCGCGCTCTCGACAATCGAGCCTCGCTCGCGTCGGTGATCGACTGGGACGAGTACGACGTTGGCGAGACGTCCTCCCGCGATCGTCGGCTCATGCGCTCCGCACCGCTGGTGAGACGGCTGTCGAGGACGTTCATGAGCGTGGGCGCGGTGCTCATTCTCGCGATGGTGGCCCTCGGTCTCGTGGCGATGATCGCGAACCTGCTACCGTCCGGATAGCTCCCGCGCATTCGCTCCGACGGGATCCTGGAGACGACGCTTGACGATCTTGGAACACATCACTCGGCGCTGCCTGCGGCCTTCGAACCTCGGATGCATGCCCGCAGCGCTGATTCTTCTGGTCTTCGCGCTCGGAGGATGCGGTCCCTACGTCCTCGAGGGGCGGGTGGTGCGAGCCGACTTCGGTGCGATCGACCTCGTCGACGGGGACGACCCTCGGCTGTCCGACC
>PKCT01000279.1 GCA_002862325.1 Phycisphaerae bacterium | reverse complement strand
GTGATCGGGTCGATGGCGTCGTCGTCGGTTTCCGGTGCGTCGTCGGATTCGTCCTGCGGATCGGCCGGTGCTTCCCCACCTCCGACATCGGTGGATCGAGCCTGTCGCCAGGTTCGCAGGGCACTGGCGATCCTCAGGGCCTCCTGACGTTCCAGGAGATCCAATGCGATCTGTCGATCCGACATGTCGTTCCAACGGAACGGTCGGCCGCCGTTGCGTTCGGTCACGGTGTGCCTTCGGAACGCGATCTGATCCGCCGTGGGATAGGTAACTACTCCGAAGGCGGTGTCTATCGTGTTTTTGTCGTTGTTCCAGAAGGCGATGCCGTCGGCCCCGCCCTCGATGGCGGGTGTTACCTGGTCATGGATGAACTCGTCCATGGGTATCAGCAGGCCGCGATCAGGTCCCGTCGCCTTACCTCGGAACACGTACGTGACGCAGACCATCGGAATCACCGGTCGGTCCGGACGAGCGGAGGCGAGGACGTATTCCTTCGTGAGCCGTACGACATCGGTTCGCCAGGAGAAGTCGCGTTCCACGATTTCGGGTCCGTACTTCTCCGCCTGCATCGTGTTGCGCTTCCAGTCGTAGAGGTTCGGCACGAACCAGTCGAGTCGGTCGAGCAGTGGTCGCATCGCCTCGAATCGCGCCAGTTCCACCGCTCGTTCCTCTTCGTTGGCGGTAGGCCACACCGCGAGCTGTTCACCCTGGTTGTCCTTGATGAACTTGGAGAAACGGGGAAGACCGTAGTAGGTGAGCTTTGAGTTCGGAAACGCGGCCTTCACCTCATCGAACACCTCGCAGAGGTGCTCGAGCATGTCCTGGAAGCGATCCGACGAGGGATCGCTTTGAAGTGCTTCGAGGAATTCGTACTCGTAGTCGAGTTGCAGGTAGGCGGTCGTGTCCGGTGGGAAGAATCGTCGCCACCGGCTGATGATCGCCTGCGGGTCCGCCCGATTGGTCTGGAGCGATTGCGGATCCCACGTCTGGTAGAAGAGGGTGTACGGTTGCACGTTGGCCGCCCGCATCGCTCTGGAGGCGAGAGGTTCCGAGTACGCGCGGTGGTGGAGCACGATGGGGTCGGGAATCTTCTCGAGACTCTCGTCCTCGAGATCGATCGTCGGTGGATCGGACGCGGTCGGAGGGGACGTCCGGGACGCGGCCGAGCCCGCGTCGCCGTCGTTCGCATCGGACTTCCTGGGCGCGTCGATCACGGCAATTCGTCGGGTCGCTTCCAACCGCGGTCGATCGATCGACGAAGCGTCTGCGACGGCGAGCGTGACCGGTGATGATCGGGCGTCCGGAGGATCCGTCGTCGCGGCCCCCGAGGAGGTGACGGTCGGCATGAACACGGGGTGGGTCGGAACCAGAGCGGGGCTTCCGATTCCCGAGAGGTCCATGGGTTCGACGATCGGAGCCTCGGCGAGGGTCCGGATCAGATTCAGAATGAGAACCGCCGCGAGTTTCACCATGATGCTTCCCTCTTGTCCAGTGGATCATCGCTTTCGAACGTTCACGAGGAGCGATGATTTCCACCTGGCGGCGTGCAATAGGGATCGATCCGCGTGGTCAGTCCGAATGACCCATACCAACCTCATGACCGGCATCCCGGAGCGTCTTCTCCCGTCGTGCGATCTCGAGGTCGCTCTCGACCATCATCTTCGCGAGATCCTCGACGGACGTCTGGGGTTCCCAGCCGAGCTTCTCCTTGGCCTTCGCGGGATCTCCGAGGAGTTCCTCGACCTCGGCCGGGCGGTAGTACCTGGGATCGATCTCGATGAAGTCCTTCGAATCCAGGCCGACCTGGGCGAAGCACATGTCGGCGAACTCCTGGACCGAGATCATCTTTCCGGTTGCCACCACGTAGTCGTCGCCCTCGGGCTGTTGGAGCATCCGCCACATGGCATCGACGTAGTCTCCCGCGAAGCCCCAGTCCCGCTGGGCCGACATGTTCCCCATGAACAGCTTGTCCTGCAGTCCGAGCTTGATGCGCCCGACGCCGCGGGTGATCTTCCGCGTCACGAAGGTCTCTCCTCGACGCGGACTTTCATGGTTGAACAGGATGCCGCAGGACGCGTGCATGCCGTAGCTCTCGCGATAGTTGACGGTCATCCAGTGACCCATCACCTTCGCGCACCCGTACGGTGATCGGGGGTGGAAGGGCGTGGTCTCCCTCTGGGGGACCTCGTGGACCTGGCCGAACATTTCGGAGCTCGAGGCCTGGTAGTAGCGGACCTGCTTGCCCGCCCAGTCCTGATAGGCGCGAATGGCCTCCAGGAGCCGGAGGGTCCCGGTTCCGACCACGTCGGTCGTGTATTCGGGTTCGTCGAAGCTCACTCGGACATGGCTCTGGGCGCCGAGGTTGTACACCTCGTCGGGCTTGACGTTCTGGACCAGTCGCATCAGACCGGCCGCATCGGCGAGGTCGCCGTAGTGGAGCGACAGCTTGACGCCTTGGTCGTGGGGGTCCTGGTAGAGATGATCGATCCGCTCCGTGTTGAAGCTCGACGAGCGCCGGATGATGCCGTGGACTTCGTAGCCCTTCTCCAGGAGGAGTTCAGCCAGGTAGCTTCCATCCTGTCCGGTGATTCCAGTGATCAATGCTCGGCGAGGCGGGGTACTCATCTTCGACAGCTCCAGGCAGGCCCGGGGATGGGGAGTCCGACACGTGTCTCGCTCGTGAGTCCGGGTTCATGCACGGTAGTATCGACGTCCCGGATTGTCTCCTTCTGTCTCTCATGACATCCTCGATTCGTCCGGTCCGGGGACCGATCGGCGATGATCTTCAGGGTTCCGGGATGTCGGGCCTCGGAACGGTCGATGAACAAGGCGAATGGACGGCTCGAGTACGGGAGTCTTCAGATGGATCTTGCAGGTAAGACGGTGATCGTGACCGGGGGGGCCGGTTTTCTCGGACGCGCGGTGCTCGAGGCTCTCGGCCGAAGAGGCGTCGGAAAGGTCGTCGTGCCCCGGAAGGCCGAGTACGACCTCGTTCACGAAGAGGCGGCCGATCGTCTCTACCGCGATCACGATCCGGATGTGATCCTCCACCTCGCCGCCGAAGTCGGTGGAATCGGCGCCAATCGAGACAATCCCGGCCGATATTTCTACGCCAACATGGCCATGGCACTGCACCTGATCGAACGGGCAAGGATCCACATCGAGGGAGGAAGGCCGTTCAAGTTCGTCCAGGTCGGCACGATCTGCGCCTATCCGAAGTTCACGCCGGTGCCCTTCAAGGAGGCCGATCTCTGGGATGGATATCCCGAAGAGACGAACGCCCCCTACGGAATCGCGAAGAAGGCGGCGATGGTGATGCTGGATGGATACCGCCGGCAGTACGGCCTCGATTCCTCCTACGTCCTCCCGGTGAACCTCTACGGACCGTACGACAACTTCCATCTCCACACGAGCCATGTGATCCCCGCGTTGATCCGGAAGTGCGTCGCCGCGATCGACGCGGGCCGGGATCACATCGAGTGCTGGGGCACGGGTTCCGCCAGCCGCGAGTTCCTCTACGTCGACGACTGCGCCGAGGGGATTACTCGTGCTGCGGAGGTGCTCGACGAACCGACGCCGGTGAACCTCGGTACCTGCATGGAGATCACGATCAAGGATCTGGTCGAGCTGATCGCTCGTCTCTCGGGATTCGAAGGCGAGATCCGGTGGGATCCCACCAAACCGGACGGCCAGCCTCGTCGGTGTCTGGACACCGAACGCGCCAAGGAGCTCTTCGACTGGTCGGCGCAGGTCGAGTTCGAGGAGGGACTTCGTCGGACCATCGAGTGGTTCCGGGCGAATCGGGACGAGATCGAAGCGGCGGAGGCGTCAGACTGAATCGATGCGCGTCCTCATGATCAACCAGGTTTTCTATCCCGACGTGGCGGCGACCGCGCAGCACGGACACGACCTCGCGCGGGACCTCGTGCGTCATGGTCACGAGGTCAGCGCCATAGCGTCGCGTTCCCTCTATGGGACGAAGGGGGTCGCGCTCCCGTCGTTCGAGGTGGTCGATGGAATCCGCATCCATCGCGTGGGCCGATCGCTCTTCGGAAAGGCGGGGATCCTCGCCCGGGTGGCCGACTTCGGTCTCTTCTACGTCTTCGCGATGATCAAGGCCCTGACGCTTCCGCGTCACGACGTCGTCATCTGCTTCACGACCCCGCCGTTCATCGCGCTGGCCGGTCGTCTCCTGCGAATCTTCAAGGGAACCAGATTCGTCTACTGGGTCATGGATCTGTATCCCGATCTTCCGATCGCGTGCGGCGTCATGCGGCGAGGTTCGATTCCCAGTCGTTTCTTCGAGGCGATCAATCGCTCCTGTCTTCGCGCAGCCGATGCCGACGTCGTTCTGGGGCGATGTATGGCGGATCTCGTCGTGTCCAAGGGCGTGCCGTCGGAGAAGGTGCGTCTGATCGGCGTGTGGAGCGACCAGGAGGAGGTCAAGCCGATCGATCGGGATGCCAATCCCTATCGTCGGGAGTGGGGCGTCGACGATCGGGTACTGGTGATGTACTCGGGCAATTTCGGAATCGGTCACGACGTCGACACCTTTCTCCAGGCCGCGCTGCGCCTCAAGGACGACGACCGGATCCGGTTCGC
>PKCT01000260.1 GCA_002862325.1 Phycisphaerae bacterium | reverse complement strand
GCGCCTCGGCCCGCGCATCGCGGAGGCCCGCCCCGGGCATCGGTTCGATCGTCTCGCCGGTGAGGGTGAAGAGATCCCGATCCTTGCACCAGCCGTGACAGTCGAGGATCCAGTGGATGTCGTCACTGTTCGAAGGGGCCTCGAAGGCGATCTCGACGCCTTCTCCTGGACCGATCGTGACCGTCGCGCCGTCGGCCTGCGCGAGCAGTTCGTCGACCGCGCCGAACCTGGTGTATCGCCCACGCTGGTGACGAACGTCCCAGAGCGGCGTCCGGTCGCTCCAGTCGTAGTCGGGGCATCGCTGGGGGCGGTCGATGCGTCGAGGGAATCCGATCGGGGAGAATCGACTCGCGGTCGGGGCGAGGGCGATGCGCTCGGCACCCTCGGGCGCGGGTTCGCCGATGACGACCCGCAGGCGGTCCCAGTACATCTCCTGGTTCGTCCGTAGACGAAGGGCGTCGCATCCCTCCGGAAGCGCATCGAGCGGGTACGCGGCGGTGCGAGGCATTCCCGCGGGATAGCCGAACTGTTCCTGGACGATCCGCCACGTACCCGTCGCATCGCGAGCTTCGAGCGTCGGGGCCTCATAGCTCGCGGCCGCCTGCCACGCGGCGAACATGGTCTGGGCGTAGGGATACTCAATCCATCCGTCCATGAGGAGCCACGGGCGGGTGTCCTCCGAGGTCGTGGGTATCGGTTGGTCGAACTCGAGCGTCACCACGTGCTCACGAGCCAGTCGGCCGATGAACCGGCGGTCCTTCCCGGGAATCGCCGCGGCCACGCGATCTGCGGAGGCGATCGCCTCGAGGACGGGTCGGCCATCGACGTCGATCGCCCGTACGGGATCGATCGTCGTCCGGTGGAAGATCGGTGCACCGGTTGCGGCGGGGCCGCCGATCGCCAGGCGTTCGTCCACCGCGAGCGACCATCCCTCGGGCAGAGACCAGCCGACGAGCTCGACGGCGTCGAGATAGCAGACCTCCTCCATCGGTTCGCAGAGCAGGATGCGGAGTCGACCTTCCTCGTCCGGCGAGAGGATGCCGGACGGCATCGGGAATCGCTCGCGCGGTCGAGGTTCGCTGTAGACGCCGGGTTCGAGGAGATACCCGATCCCCGCCACCCCGAGCACGTCGCTCACGAACCTGAAGTCTTCGCCATCGTGGACGAAGAGGACCGGGCAGGAGGAGACCTGTCGCTGGATCTCCGGAATCCGGGAGATCTCGCCGGCGCCGAACGTCGGGGCGTCGCGTTCACCGTCGCCGAGTCCCGGGACCTCGCCCTGGAACAGCCCGTCGGGCCAATCGACGATCAGGAACGAGAGTCGCGGTGCGCCGCCGAGTCCGAACGGCATGGGCTGCGACGACTGGCCCGGTCCGGAGGCGGTTCGAAGGTTGGGTTGGATGGTCCAGCGATCGTCGATGCGGGCGGCGACGATCGCGCCGAGTCCGTCCGCATTGCTTCGCATCTGCTGCGTGGCGTCGTCACCGCCGGCGAGTTCGATCGCCGTGAATTCGAAACGACCGGGCCCGGGGCTCCTTCGACGAAGTCCGTCCGGGGTGGCGAGGATGCCCGACCAGCCGCGGCCGGGGGTCTCGAGGACATGGGTCCACCCGAGGAGATCCTCGGGCGTACCCAGATCGGCGTCGGTGACGATCTCGAGACCGCCGTCGCCGTTCACATCCAGGAGCGCGAGTGTCCGCGTCGGGTGGTCGAGCGGAGGAAGCGTCTCGGAGGAGAGATCCTGTAGAGAGCGAAGCGTCCAACGCGTGAGGTCGGTGCCGTCGACGGTGACGAGGTCGACGGCGCCGTCACCCTCGAGATCGCCCACCGCGGCGTGGTCGATCGCGGCGTTTCGCAACGCGTCGAAGCGTTCGTCCTCGTGGAGATAGTTCCACAGTCGATCGTTCAAAGAGACGAGGTGGGGTGGCGAATCGCGCACGACCATGAGGTCGACGTCCCGCGTCCCATCGAGATCGGCCGCGACGATCTGACGCGAGCCTGGCCCGCCGCCGAATCCGGTCCGTGGTGCAATGTCCGTGAAGCCGCCGTCTCGATCGTTGTTCCAGAGTCGATCGGGGCCGTCGGCCGAGGCGATCACGACGTCGAGGTCGCCGTCGTGATCCGCATCCACGAGCACGCCGTCGACCGTGTCGTGGTCGCCGCCGGCGATGCCCGCCGCGGCGGTTGCATCGATCCAGCCTCCGTCGGCGTCGCGAAGGAGGAGAAGGTCGGGTCCCTTTCGGCCGAGGAACGCGTCGACGAGGCCGTCCTGGTCGACGTCGCCGAAGGCCGCGAAGTTCACGTCGCTCGGGGTGGCGAGCGGGTGGTTCTCAGCCAGGCGGTAGCCGGTCTCCGTGCCGAGGAGGACTGCATTGGGGGGGTTCCCGTCGCGAACGCCCGGCGCGAAGAGATCCAATCTTCCATCGCCATCGAGGTCCGCGGCGGTCATGGCCACCTTGGTGTCGGCGTTCCAACCCTCGACCGCGATCGGCTCGGGCTCGTCCCACGTCTTGCCGTCGGGAAGGGTGGCCGTCATGGTCGTGCGAGGCTCGGGTTCGGCGATGGCCTTCGGGCCGAGTCGGCCGTAGATGGGCTTCACCGTGACCGCTCGTGGATTCGTCTCGAGTCGCTCGAACGTCTCCAGCGCTTCGTTCGCGGTCTCCTCGTCGCCCAGACGGGATGCGACCGAACCGAGTCGATACCACGCGCTTCTGAGGTAGGGATCGATCTCCACCGCTTTGCGATAGGCGTCGGCCGCGAACTGCGGATCGGCCCGTTCATTGACGAGACCGAGGTGGTACCAACCGTAGGGATCCCCGGGATCGGCGTCGGTCACCCGCTGAAACCGATCAAGCGCCATTTCGTTCTCACCTGCACGTTGATGCAGAACGCCCGAGACGTAGGCCGCGCGAAGATGATCCGGCGCATCCATCAGGATTTCCTCGAGCATCTGTCGCGCGTCTTCTTCGTCCGAGTCGAACTGCCGATTCATGGTCGCGATCGCGAGATCGACGCGTGCATCGGTACGAGAAGGATCCTCGGCGACGACGGACTCCAGCAGATCGACCGCGTCGACGTAGTCGTAGCGGGCGAGCATGCCCGCCGCTCGGCGATGCAGGTCGTCGAGACGCCGTTCGTTCGGTGCTGCGCTCGCGTTGTTCTTTGGACGCTCGCATGCGACGACGACGAGGATGCAGAGGATCAGGCCGAAGGCGGGGCGAAGCCACGCGAGGATCGTGCGATTCATGCCTGAAGTGTAGCTCTGCTGCCGGCGGCCTTGCCGTGGACTACCGCCGTCCGCCGCCCAGATCGATGCCGAGGGGGGCCACCGAGATGCGGGGTTCGTCGATCGTGCCGCGGATGAGATAGCGGACGAGACGATCGGTGATGGCCGCGGTCAGCGATCCAAGCTTGCCGGCCGAGGATTGCAGGCCTTCGAGGGGCCCTGCGTTGGCCCGGAGATCGAGGCGGCCGTCGAAACCCACGCTCCCGGTCGCACGGATCCCGATGGGACCAGCCAGCGCCTGAAGGGAACTGAAGACCAGCGACTCGTCGCGAATCAGGAACTCACCGACCAGCCAGTCCTTTTCCCCAGGGCTCAAGGTGACCAGTCGCATGAGGTTCGCCAGTCCCTTGACGAGCGGGCCCCCGGTGAAGCGTCCCTTGGTCACCTGGAACTGACCGCCTCCACCGGCGGTCTTGAGTGGAGCGCCGAGATTGAAATCGAAGTCGACCGCGGCTTCCATGATGCCGGCGAGCTTCGAGGGGTCGGCTTGGTTGACCCGGTGGATGTTCGAAAGCTGGACATCGTCGACTCGAAGGGTGGCGACGGTGCGATACTGCTTGGCGAATTCGACTGCCTCCGCGAGGGCCGCCTCCGGAATCAACTTGCCGGTCTCGTCCCGGATCGTCGCGAGTCGTTCGGCGAGCGTCGGTTCATCCTGCGGATCTTCGGCCTCCGTCGCCGCCTTGTCCTGGGTCGGGGTGTCCTGAGCCCGAAGCGATTCGGGGAGAGGGGGGAGTCCCCGGGTCGCTTCGTCCGCGACCTTGAGGGTGGCGTTGATCGAGCCACCGAAGAGATTCACCGAAACCGGATCGACGACCAGGACCTCCTGCTCGTACCGCCCGGCGAGGCTCCCCGAATCGACGTCGACGAGAAACTCATCGATCGCCAGGGTAGTGTGTCCGAGCGTGACTTTGAATCGGGTGTCGTCTTGGCGAGGCTCTCGAAGGTTGAAGAATCCTTCGATCGAGGCGTCGATCTCCCCGTCGATCTGGTGTTTGACGATGATCGACTGGAGCTGTGGAGGTAGATGGCTGCAGTCGTCGTTCTCGATCCTGGCGACCAGGCTGAGTCGTTCCAGCTCCAGATCGAGGGTGTCGATGTCGAGTCCGCCTGCGAGCGTCACCGTGAAGAAGTTCGGTCGCTTGAGCTCGGTGTCGATCTCGTACCAGCCGGGACCCCGGCCGAGATCGATCGACGTCTTGCCCTTCTTGCTACGGCTGTCGATCTCGAAGCTCAGCTGATCGAGCACCATCCGGTTGGGATTGCCCTCGATCTCGTAGACCACGGTCAGATCGTCCACGTCGATCCGGTCGATCGAGAAGATCTCGCTGAC
>PKCT01000046.1 GCA_002862325.1 Phycisphaerae bacterium | reverse complement strand
CTCGGAACTCCCAGATGGCTCCCCGGACTCCCTGGATTGATGCTCGACGGCCTGCTTCGCCTCGCTCATTGGCTCGGCCTGGTTCCCGGTGGCGATCTTTCCGGTCGGGTGCCCGGCAACGAGGCACGCATCTCTCGTCGGATCGCGCGTCGGTATCGCGTCGATCGTCGGGAGATCGTCCAAGGGCTCGGTCGGCACGATGAGGCGAAGGTGATCCAGGTCTACGGCATCGACCGCGTCGAGCTGAGTCGGACCGCAATCGATCGAGCCACGGCCGTTCGCTCCAGCCTCTCGAAGATCTCAGAAGAACACCCCCCGCTCGGTTCGTCGGAGTCGGACATGCACCCTCGCTCCAGGGTCGTGTCCGCTCCGACGTCGCCGGAATGTGACGCTCCCGCCGATCGGGCCGACGCCCGCCCTCTCGTCTTCGCACCGGCCATGTTCGAACATGCCCGTCTTCACGCGCCGATGGCCATCGACGACCACGATGCTTCCCCCACTCGCCGTTCTCAGGAGAACGACCATGAATCTCACGCCCAAGCAGCTTCGAGTTCTCGACTTCGTCAAGACCTTTCGGGAGACCCAGGGCTTTTCGCCGACGATGCAGGAGATCGCCGACGAGCTCGGCGTCAGCAAGGTGACCGTGTTCGAGCACGTCGAGGCACTCGTCACGAAGGGGGCGCTCGAACGAGATCCGAACAAGGCTCGCTCTTTGTCGCCGATTGTGCCTAGCGAATCCGACGACCTCGTCTTTCATCTTGCCGGGCGGATCGCCGCAGGGCGTCCGATCGAGAAGTGCGAACATCAGGACGAGCTCCATCTGGGGGAGATCTTCGGGCCTCGCCGTGGACAGCACGGAGAGATGTTCGCACTGCAGGTCGAAGGCGAGTCGATGCGTGACGAGGGGATCTTCGACGGCGACTACGTCATCGTCGAGAAGAAGCAGATCGCACGCCAGGGCGAACGCGTGGTCGCCTTGCTCCCCGACGGGGAGACGACGTTGAAGACCTTCTATCGCGAGCCCGACGGTACGATCAGGCTGCAGCCCGCGAATCCCGCGTTCGATCCCATCATCGTCCGCGACTGCAGGATCCAGGGTGTGGTGATCGGCGTGCTCCGACGGTATTGATCCGCGCAGAGCACGCCGAGACGTTGTGGTGGCCTGTCGTTGACCCGGCCGGAATCGTCGTGCGTGGCGACGCTTCGGGCAGGTGGCGGCTCAGCCCTCGTCGCCCCATCGGTCGAGCATGCGGCCGAGATCGAATCCGTCGACGACGAGGTCCCCGTTCAGGTCGCCGGGGGTGTTTTCATCCGCCGGCCCCCATGAGGCGAGCAGCTTGCCGAGATCCTCCGGGCCGACCTCTCCGTTCCCGTCGAGATCGCTGGTCTTCGTGACGATGATGGAGCCGTCCTGGGGAAGCAGCGTCGGCACGGAGAAGTCGTAGTTGAAGAACTGCACGTTGGTGAGCAGCACGGGGATGACCGTTCCGGCCGGAAGGTTCTCGGGAATCGCGACCTCGAGGGTGACGAGTCTGTGGTCGCCGGGGGCGACCTGGTCCTTGGTGAAGATGCATGCCGCATCGACCCGGACGTCTGCGGAAGGTGCGGTGTCCCAACCCTGCCACGAGGTCGCGAAGATCGGGCCGTCGTAGCGAACGGTCGAGACACCGAAGCCGACCGGCTCGGCATTGAAGCCGAAGCCGCCGATGAGATCGGTGGTCGTCGCGCGGATCTGGACCGCCGCGGTCCCCCCCTGGGTGGCGATCGTGTTCGCCGCCATGAGGATGACTCCGTCGGAAGGCATGAAACGTTCGACCGTCGCCCGATTCGACTGGGGCGCCTTGGCAAACGGCTTGTCCTGCAGTTCCGGACCAGCCTTGTCTCCGGCCATGGTGAGTGGTACGAGCGCGACGGCGGCGAGCGTCGCGATGGCGAAGGTTGATGTGGACATGTGGGATACTCCGTGGCGATGATCGCGTTCGAGGGACCGGATTGGCTACCGGATCACTCGTGATATCGCCGCTCCACTCAAGTATGACAGGCGTGTCCGTGGAATTGGCGGAATTCGGGGGGACTCGGCAAAAACCGCCTCGGGGGCTTTCAAGAGCCGGACGATGACGTCGCGGTCCGGTTCGCCATGGGCCGGATGGACTCGTCGATCGTGGCTCTGAGCGCCGCTTCCTCGGTCGCCTCCGTCATCTTCGCTACGAGGGCCGATCCGACGATCGCCCCCTGGGCGTGCTGCAGAACCGCCTCCACGTGCTCCGGATTGGAGATTCCGAAGCCGGCGACCAGGGGGAGCGTCGTGATGGCGGAGAGTTCCCTCGCCCGATGCTCGAGATCGGGTGCTTCGGTTCGTGCGCCGGTCAGGCCTCTCCGGGCCAGGACGTAGAGAAACTCCCGTGCGTGCCCCGCGATCTTGGTCGCACGGTCCAGACTCGTGTCGGGGGCGATCAGACTCGAGAACGCCATGTCGAGCTCGCCGGCTCGCGATGCCAACGGCGTGATCGTATCGAGGTCTCCATCCGGAAGGATGAGACCATCGAAGCCGGCAGCGGACAGTCGATCGAGAAAACGCGGCCCCTCGAGACGGTCGACGATCGAAACGCTGACCATCGCGAGGAGGGGTATCTCGATCGTGTTCCGGATTGTCGCCACCTCGTCCAGGATGCTCTGGACCGTGGTCCCTCGAGTGAGCGAGCGATGCATGGCGGCTGCGATCACCGGACCGTCGGCGATCGGATCGCTGAACGGAATCCCGATCTCCACGGCATCCGCGCCCGCCTTCTGGAGGGCGTCGAGCGTCACGGACAGGCAACCGGGGTAGGGATCCCCCGCCACGACGAACGGCATGAGGGCGCCGCGATCGGCCTGTCGACACTGGTTGAATCGCTGTTCAAGTCGACCCATCCGGGCATGGTATCCGCTCAAGGCGTCACCGCAGGCTCGATTCGGGACGGCGAAGTCCGATCGAACCTGGTGCACGAAACGACTCTTCCCGACCGATACAAGGGTATGGATGCCGAATCCTCGAATCGGAGACTGGTCTGGGGGGGCGTCGGGGCGGTCGCATGCCTGGCCCTCGTCCTCGCCGTCTGGTTCGGGGTCGGATGGACGGGAGCCCCCGCGTCCGAACAGGACATGCTGGGCAAACGGTGGAACGACGTACCCTCGAATTGGGGCATCCCGCTCGCATCGGCCAGCGCAGTCCGGATCACCGCACGCGAGAGCGCTGCTCGGAGGCCGGAGGGTGAGAGCGGCCTCGTCATCCCTCATGCCGAGCTTCTCGTCGATGGGCCCCGTCCCGTGCACGGCCCGGGATCGCAGGCTTCGAATCCGTTTCTGATCTTCACGAACGACGACAACGCGATCGCCTTCCTTCGTAAGGTGACGACCGGCGCCCTTGCCGCGTCTCCAGGCGAATATCGAACCGCGATCGATCGCGCCGGACCGATTCGTGTCGTCCGGATCGATGGGGCCGGTCGCGTGCGGCGGGTCGAGGTCATCCGACCCGTTTTCATCACGGCGATCGTCGACTCGCGGCGTTGAGGCCCATTCCGACCCCCTACCCGGAGGTGATCACATGTCGCGCACAGCCGATGAATGGTTCGAGGCCTACGGACACAGCCACAAGAACGGCCTGAACAAGTTGATCCACTGGGTCTGCGTACCGTTGATCACGTTGACCCTCCTCGCCCTGCTCTGGGCGATTCCAACGGGGCCGATCGCGACCTTCGCGCCGTGGTTCAATTGGGCGTGGGTCCTGATCGCGATCGCCACGGTGTTCTATCTTCGGCTCTCCGTTCCGATCGCCCTGGGCATGCTCGCCGCCACCGCGGTGGCGATCGTCCTGATCGTGGCGTGGGAACGTCACGGACCGATCCCGCTCTGGCAGGTCGCCCTGGTCCTCTTCGTGCTGGCCTGGATCGGCCAGTTCGTGGGGCACAAGATCGAGGGCGAGAAGCCGTCGTTCCTCGAGGACATCCAGTTCCTGCTCGTCGGCCCCGCCTGGCTCCTCCACTTCATCTATCGAAAGCTCGGGATCAGGTACTGATCGGTTCCGTCGACAAGAATCGCCGAGAGCGCGGGCCGCGCTCTCGGCGATTCGTGATCGTTCGTGATCGAACGGGCTTGCTCAGGGGCCGTCGCAATCGCCCCAGGCGCCGAGCACCTGGGCCAGGTCGGCGCCGTTGATCTCACCGTCGAAGTTGATATCCGCGGCGCAGTCGACGGACGTGCACGTACCCCAGAAGGCGAAGATGCTCGAGATGTCGGAGCCGTCGACGACGCCGTTGCCGTTGAGGTCTCCGACACAGTCGCAGACGTCGTTGCCGCCGAGGTCGACGTATCGACCGGAGACGTTCAGGATCGCGTTGTCGCAGATCGTCGTGCCCTCGATCTCGATGCTGTCGTAGCCCGGCCTGACCCAGAGGCCCCCGCCCTGGATCTTCGCCGTGTTGTCGATCATCGAGCAGTTGACGACGGACAGGGTCGCGTTCGCACCGGCGAACCAGCCGAGGCCGCCCCCGTAGTCGCTCCGCGGGGTGAAGGGCTTGAACCAGGCCCTCCCGTTCGAGGTGAACGAGCAGTTCGAGAAGGTGTGGTCGCCCTGGATGGCGTACGCGCCGCCCCCGTAGGTCACCGAGTAGTTCTCGCTGAAGGTGCAGTTCTCGAAGGTCACGC
>PKCT01000047.1 GCA_002862325.1 Phycisphaerae bacterium | reverse complement strand
CGTTTCTTCGACAACGTCACCGGAGGGAGTGGTGCAGGCATGCACAACATCGAGGGTTCCTCGCCGACCGTTATGAACTGCGTCTTCCTCGAGAATTTTGCGGGAAACGCCGGTGGCGGCATGTCGAACGAGAACTCGAACCCGATGGTCAGTGGGTGCATCTTCACGGAGAACACGGGCAGTGCGGGTGCTGGAGGTATCGACAACACCGAATCCGACCCGCTCATCGAGGGTTGCGTGTTCGTCCGGCATCCCAACGGATTGGACGGGGGAGGAATCACGAACCGGAACAGCGAACCCACGATCGTCGACTGCATCTTCCATCAGAACGACACCTCGGGAATCTTGAATCTTTCGTCGAATCCCACGATCACGGACTGCACGTTCTCCGAGAACTTCGGACCATCCACCCGCGGCGGTGGTATGGAAAACCGGTCCAGTGATCCCGTCGTGCGGAATTGCCTCTTCGTGGAGAACAGAGCGGATGCGTTCGGCGGCGCTGTCAAGAACAACCGCGGAGCACCGGAATTCATCGACTGTACGTTCACGGGCAACACCGCACGCCTCGAGGGGAGCGTCTTCTACAACGAGCGCAGTACGTCCTTCATTCGGAACTGCGAGATCACGAACAACGCGTGTGACCAGTCCGCCGATCCGACTCGGCTCGGTGGTGCGGTCTCGAGTCTGGTCGACGGTGTGGTGATCCTGGAGGGGAGCACCATCTGCAATAATTCAAGGACCCAGGTGATCGGTGCGTTCGTCAGCAACGGCGGCAACCTCATCGCGGAATCCTGCGACTGTCTCGCCGACGTCGATGGCAACGGCCTCGTCGATGGTGGCGACATGGGCGTTCTCTTCGCATTCTGGGGAACCGACGATCTGTACGCGGACGTCGACGACGACGGCACGGTCGATGGGGCCGACCTCCACGTCATCCTGGCGGGTTGGGGTCCATGCTGAAGCCTGCGGCATCGGCCGTGGCGGTGGCCCCGACCGGGGCCGACGGCGGTTCCGCGACCTCGGTACCGACCCAGCTCCGGCATCTCCGGCATTTCCGGGCACCCTCCACGTCGAGCATCCTGGGCCCGTGGGAGCGGTCGCCCCCTGGATCGACGATCGGTTTCATCCAATTGGATGAAGGCGGGTAGAACCGTTTTGCCGTGCCTGCGTAGGTCTCCTCGGCGTGTGGTCGACGTCGAGTTCCAGGGGCGTATTTCGGGGGGATCCCTCCGGGATCCCTGTGGATCCTGAGGAGACCCAGAGATATGAGTATCACCTACCAGGCCGGGTGTGGCGTTCTCGCCACGCTCTTGGCCGCGTCTGCGACCGCCGCGAGTCCTTGTACCGGAGACTTCGATCAGAATGGAAGCGTCGATGGAGGCGATCTCAGCCGCCTCCTCGCGCGATGGGGGACGTGTCCCACGCCATGCGAGGTCGACCTCGATCCGGACGGGCGCATCGACGGTTCGGATCTCGCTCGATTCCTGTCGATATGGGGCGAGTGCGAACCCACCTGTCCCGATCTCGAGCCGTTCACCTACGTGGTCATTCCCGACACCCAGTACATGACCTCGTATTCCACGGGACAGATCCCGGAGATGTTCTATCGTCAGACGGAGTGGATCGCCGCGAACGTCGAGGCGTTGAACATCCGATTCGTGTCCCACCTGGGCGACATCGTCGACCTCGGATGGATCGATGCGCAGTGGGACGTGGCGAACCGAGCCATGACGACCCTGGACGGCGTCGTCCCGTACGGACTGACCTTCGGAAACCACGATGCCGACGACGCGGTCTGGGGTCGAAGCGACGTCAAGTACAACCAGTACTTCCCCCGTGAGCGGTACGCGGGCTCGTCCTGGTACGGGGATGGATATCCCGCGGGACGGAACACCAACAGCTACCAGTACTTCGAAGCCGGGTGCGAGCAGTATCTCGTCATGCATCTGCAATGGGATCCGCCGGCGGACGTCCGTTCGTGGGCCGACGGCGTTCTCGCGAGCCACCCCGACCACCGGGTCGTGGTCGCCACCCATGAGTCCCCAGGGAACTACGTGCTCTGGAACGAGGTGCTGAAAAGGCACGACAACGTGTTCCTGATCGTCTCCGGGCACGAGGGGGCGCGGGAGCGATATCTCGAACTGGTGAACGACTTCGGCAACGCCGTGCCCTCGATCCTCACCGATTACCAGTGGGACAATCCCAATCACGGGATGCTCCGGTACTACACCTTCCAGCCGGGCGAGCAGACCGTCGTGGCTCGGACCTATGCGACGTGGTCGGACTTCTTCGAGAACGATGCGAATTCGGCCTTCAGCTTCACGGTTCCCTTCGAGCCGGGCGTGGATGCGTGCGCGGAGGCCGGGACGGATCCCTACGGTGACGGGCCGGTCTCCCTTCCCGGGCGCATCGAAGCGGAGCACTACGATCTCGGCTGCAACGGGTACGCCTACTCGGATGTCGACGGCTTCAACGAGGGTGGTCAGTTCCGAAGCGACGGCGTCGACATCGAGATCGCCTACGACGACGTTCAGGGCTTCAACGTGGGATGGCTTCGCGACGGCGAGTGGCTCAACTACGCCGTGGACGTCGCCGAGAGCCGGTCCTACTCACTCGACCTCCGGGTCGCGAGCGAGGGGGACGGTTCGCGGATGCGGATCGAGGTCGACGGGATCGATGTGACCGGTCCGATCGCGATCGCACCGACGGGCAGCTGGCAGAGTTGGACGACGGTCACAGTGGATGAGGTTCCGCTGGTCGAGGGCCTGCACGAACTTCGCGTCGTCATCGAGGACGGCGACTTCAATCTGAATCACATCGACGTTCGGTGATTCCTCGGCGATCGGTGGGATGTCTCGGGCCGGAGGTTTCTCCTTCGGCCCGAGCGCCATCGGTCATGGACGTCGTCCACCGAGCAGCCAGCGAAGCGTGCCGCCCCAGACCGCGAGGGTCTTCCGATCGTCCTCGCGACGCCTGAACGTCGCCATTATGCCGGCGTACACCACGCGGGGGATCATGGCGGTGACGAGGGCGATCCAGGAGACGACCCACGCGATCCGTCCCCGGTTCTTGCGGATGAAGCGAAGATTGCTGTCCAGGAGCTGCACGTGCATCGTCGGACGGATCTGAGCGGTCGACTTCGCGCCGCCGTCGAGATGGATGATCCGAGCGCCGGTCCAGAAGCGGCACGCGAGCCCGCGTTGCCAGATGCGGTAGCACAGGTCCGCTTCCTCGCCGTAGACGAAGAACTGCTCATCGAACAGTCCGTCCTCCTCGATCAGCTCTCGGGGCATGAACATGAACACGCCGGTGATGACTTGGACGTCTCGGTCGGACTTACGGTCCCATCTGGAGTACTCGGTGTCCTTGATCATGGGGAGGAAGGGAAGGAGCGTGTCGAGTCTGAAGAAACCCTTGACGATGGACTGGGGCCCCGGGAACGCGAGCGAGGTTCGCTGAAGAACCTCGGGCGTCTCCCAGACCTGGCAGCCCAGGATGCCGATGCGTTCCTCCCGCCACGTCCGCATCCGCTCTGCGCAGCGATCGACCGCGTGGTCGAGCACGACGGTGTCGGGATTCAGGAGAAGCAGGAACTCGCCGGTCGTGATCTCGGCGCCCTGGTTGTTTGCCGCGGCGAATCCGCGATTCTCCTCGTTCGCGATCAGCCTCGTGTTCGGAAAGGCCGATCGGACCGCCTCAACCGTTCCATCGTGGCTGGCATTGTCGACCACGATCACTTCGTGCGACACCGTGGTCTCCTCCTCGATCGATCTGAGGCAGTCGAGCAGGATGTCCCGCGTATTCCACGAGACGATCACGATCGAGACGGTGGGCTCAGCCATGCGACGCGGCTCCCGCTCGAAGCGGAGAATCTGTCATCGCGGAGGTCGAGGCTCGAGCCGTGGAGTCGTGGCAAACGGCGGGTCGTGTGCGGCTCATCGGGGGTGGTCCGTTCTGGTCTGGCGACGGTGCGAACCATATATCGGCGTTTCAGTGGTGCTTCTTGGACGAATAATGGGGGACGGAACCGCACCGGAGTCGGCGTACCGCCGGCGATTCCGGAGTAGGGCACCCACGATGATCCCGAGATCCGGCGTTTCCGCCCTGTTTGGTGGATCGCCTGGAATCCTCCGTAGAGTGGTCGTTACATTCTCCTCACTGTGCCGCTCCTCAGCCTCACCGCTGGGGGGCGGCACGCGTTTTTGGGCGGAAGCGTCTCGGGGGTCGCGCCCAGGGCGTACACGGACTTGGATGCTTCATCCCGGAGCGTCTGCTCTCCCCCTATGGCACACCGCCCCCGGCCGGAGGCCGAGGGCGGTGTGGATGACGATCGGTGCGGACGGGTACCGTCCGTCGTCGAATCAGTCGGGGATGATCACCGAGTCGATGACGTGGATCACGCCGTTACTCGCTTCGATGTCGGTGGCGACGACGGTGGCGCCGTCGACCTTGACCACCGGAACACCCTTGGCGTCCTTGGTCACGGAAATCGGAGCGGCCACCTTCGCGGCGGTCGGGGCGGACGTCAGGGTGACGACCTGGTCGGCGTACACGCGGCCCGGTACGACGTGGTAGAGCAGGACGGTACGCAGCTTGTCCTTGTTCTCCGGCTTCAGCAGCGACTCGACAGTGCCGGCGGGCAGCTTGGCGAACGCCTCGTCGGTGGGAGCGAGTACGGTGAAGGGTCCGGCGCCCTGGAGGACCTCGACGAGGTCGGCAGCGGCGA
>PKCT01000028.1 GCA_002862325.1 Phycisphaerae bacterium | reverse complement strand
GCGTCGTCCATCGCATCGGATCGATCTGCGACGAAGCCGGTCAGCCACATCCGACGATCGTGACCGAAAGCGGTCGCGCGATGGTGGCGCAGCAGAGCGTCCTGGTCTTCGACGTGCTCGGTGCAAATCGATTCGATCCGCACGACCTCTCCGATTCCCCGGCGGGGCTCGCGGATGCCGAGGCCCCGGACGTCCCCCGGCCCGTCAGCGATCTCTTCGATGCATGGAAGCGTCTGTCCGAAGAGACGCTCCTGGAGTGTTGGCACGATGCACAGAGCGCACGCAGGGAGGCGCTCGACGCCTTCTCGTTGGGCTACCTGTCGCTGCCTCACCGGGTCGAGGTGGAGCGGATCTTCTGGACACTCGCGATCAGGGTTCGATCGATCTCGAAGCAACTCGATTCCGCCCCCGACGAACTCCTCCCCCTGGATGCGGCGCTGGCGGACGTCTATTTCGGCAACCTTTCGATCTTCCAGTCGCTCCCCGATTCATGGGCCATCGACCAGGTCTTCCCCATCATGCCCATCCACCGATTGGACGAGCAGCCAACTCGGCGGGCGACCTTGGCGGATCTCACGTGCGACTCGGACGGGAAGATCGACCGCTTCATCGACCGGGATGGCATCCGCGGTTGGCTTCCCGTCCATGAGCTTCGATCCGGGGAGCCGTATCGACTCGGCGTGTTCCTCGTCGGGGCGTACCAGGAGACGCTCGGGGATCTCCACAACCTCTTCGGGGACACTCATGCGGTGCATGTGAGGCTGGACGGCGAAGGTGGATGGACGATCGCCGATCGCGTCGACGGCGATTCGGTTCGAGAGGTGCTCGGATACATGCAGTACGACGGATCGGAACTGGCCGGTCGCCTTCGGAGGGAGTGCGACGGACTCGTCCAGCGCGGCACAATCACCTCGGCCGAGAGTCTCGCCTTTGCCGCCGCGTACGAGGCTGGACTCGATGGATACACCTACCTGGAATGACGGTTGTTCGGTGGTCCTTTTTCAGGACGGCTGGTCGATCTTCTCGGTCCCGGTCCCGATCGCGGGCTTGAGACCGTTTCGCTTGAGGAAGTCCAGCGCTAGAGCCTCGTAGATCGAGGGGGTGCACAGCCTTTCGGCGACCAACGCCGCGAACATCGACGTGAGGAACAGCGGCAGGATCATTCCGTAGGCGCCGGTCATCTCGAACAGGATCGCGGCGACCGTGATCGGGCTCTGCACGACGCCTGCGAAGTACGCGGCCATGAAGAGGAGCATCAGGGCCGGCAGATCGATGCCCGGAGCGAGCCAATCGGTGAACACCGGGTAGGTGACCTGTCCGAGGCCGGCGCCGACGGTCAGGGAAGGATCGAACAAGCCGCCGGGGATCATGCTGATCAACGCGATGAAGCTGGCTGCCGCCTTGCTGATCGGATCACTCCAGACCGCGCTCGGCGTACCGGTCTTGCTCGCCTCGAGCAGCATCGCCTCCGCCTGGCTGTGGCCGCCGCCGTAGCTCGAGCCACCCGATGCGATACCGACCGCGGCCAGTCCGAGGCCCAGCAGCAGCCCGGTGAGCGCCGGACGCTTCTGGAGCCAGGGACCGATTCGATAACTCGCTTCGACCACCCCTCGACCGAATCCACCCCCGAGCGCGCCACCGGCGAATCCGACGATCGGCACGGCGAGCCAGGGGCCGAGGCTCCTGATCCACTCCCCGAGGCTCTGGTCCGCATTCCAGGCGAGCGGGAGGGCGATACCGATGTTCTCGTTTCCGTAGAAGTGGTAGTCGCCGAGGAAGACGACCCCGACGATGCACGCCAGGGCGACGGTCCGCATGATCATGGGAACGGACTTGCGGTCGAACAGTCTTCCGATCTCCTCGAAGCAGAAGATCGTTCCTGCGATCGGGGTGTTGAAGGCGGCGGCGATGCCCGCTGCGCCCCCCGCGAGGATCAGTCCTCGCTCCATCAGCCACGGCGACACCCGGCACCATTTGGTGCAGAGGTGCATGAAGCAGGCGCCCACGTGCACGGAGGGCCCCTCGCGTCCGACTGTGATCCCCGTAAGCAGGGCGATCGCCAGCAGGAGGATCTTGCCGATGGCGATCCGCACCGAGAGCATGAGTCCTCGGGCCGGACTCGTGCCGATCTTGATGGCTGCGATCGCCTGGGGAATGCCGGTCCCCTCGGTGCCAGGAAAGAAACGCTTCTGCAACCAGATGATCAGGGGCATGGCCACGATGACCGTGACGGCGGGCAGGATCCAGGTCCACGCGCCGGTCGCTTGCAGCCCAAAGAGCTCCTTGGTTCCGGACATGGCTCCGACCGAGAGGTCCCCCCAGTTCTCGAGCTTCTCGAAGAGCACCGCCACGAGGCCGATGCCGAGGGCCGCGATGCTGGTCAGCCACAGAACCTTGAAGAGGTTCGCGAAGCCGGTCGTTCGTGATGGAGGCGGTGACGGGTCCACGATCGGAAATCTACCGCAGGATGGGATCCGCGGGGGGGGGGAGGGACGCCGCGTTGGTATCTTTCGGCATGGCGTTCGATTATCGACGAATTGACGAGGCGGATCGCTGCTTCCTGGGTGTCGCCTGCGAGGTGAAGGCTCCACGGGTGTCGGTGCTGCCGATTCGCTACGACCACACGAGCACCTGGATGAAGGGGGCGGATCGAGGGCCCGACGCCCTGATCGCCGCGAGTCGCGAAGTCGAGCTGTTCGACATGTCGACGGAATCGGAACCGCATCTCCGCGGCATCGAGACGTTGTCCGGCATCGACTTCGACGGTCCGCCGGAGGAGCTCGTGTCCATGGTCGCGACCGTCGTGGGGGAGCTCATGGATCTGGGCCGGCTGCCGTTCGTCCTCGGTGGAGAGCATTCGGTATCGATCGGCGCGATTCAGGCCGCTGCCGCCCGATCCGCCGACGAGTTCGCGACCCTGCAGATCGATGCGCACGGAGACACTCGGGATTCGTTCCACGGATCCACGTGCAACCACGCCTGCGTCATGGCCCGCGCCCGCGAGGTCGGGGAGATCGTCCAGGTCGGGATTCGCGCGATCGATCGGAGCGAGCGCGAGCGCATGGATCCCAATCGCGTGTACACCGCGCAGCGGATCCTCGAAGAGGAACGTCGGGCCGACGATCGCTGGATGGACGAGGTCGTGTCGCTTCTGCCCGAGAAGGTCTACCTCACGATCGATCTGGACGCATTCGACGCGGGCATCATGCCCGCGACCGGCACACCGGAGCCGGGCGGGCTCGATTGGCGGATGGTGACCGAACTGGTGCGACGAGTCGCCCGCGACCGCACGATCGTCGCGGCGGACGTGGTGGAGCTCCTTCCGCATCCGGCCCACTGGTCGTGCGACTTCCTGGCCGCGAAGCTGGTGCACCGCGTCGTCGCCGAGATACTCGCGGCCGACTGATCTCAGCTCTCGAGCACGTATCGAAAGATCAGGGGCGCGACGATCGTCGCGTCCGACTCGATCATGAAGCTCGGGGTCTCCGGCGAAAGCTTGCCCCAGGTGATCTTCTCGTTCGGCACCGCGCCGGAGTAGCTGCCGTAGCTGGTCGTCGAGTCTCCGATCTGGCAGAAGTAGCCCCAGAGCGGCGTGTCCCTTCGCAGCAGATCCTGTTCCAGCATCGGTACGACGCAGATGGGGAAATCCCCGGCGATCCCTCCACCGATCTGGAAGAAGCCGATCGAGCTCGAAGCCGCCGTTCGGGTGTACCAGTCGGCGAGTTCGATCATGTACTCGACGCCGTGTCGCACCAGGCCGGGCGTCGCGAATTCACCCTCGATGCACTTCGCCGCGAACACGTTTCCGGTGGTGGAATCCTCCCAGCCGGGAACGAAGATCGGAAGATCCTTCTCCGCCGCCGCCACCATCCAGGAGTCTCGTGGATCGATCTGGTACATGGATTCCAACTCGCCGTCGCGCAGAAGTCGGTACAGGATCTCATGGGGGAACTCGCGGGTTCCGAGTTCTGCGAGTCTTCGCCACGACTTCACGAGCGCCCGCTCGATCCGTCGGAACGCCTCCTCCTCGGGAATGCAGGTGTCGGTGATGCGATTCAGATGTCGGTCCAGCAGGGACTGTTCATCCTCGCAGGTGAGTTCGCGCCAGTTCCGAATCCTGACGTAGTGGTCGTGCGCCACCAGATTGAAGATGTCCTCTTCCAGATTGGCTCCGGTGCAGCAGATCGCATGCACCTTGTCCGATCGGATCAGTTCGGCGATCGAGATCCCGAGCTCGGCCGTGCTCATCGCTCCGGCGAGGGTGAGGAACATCTTTCCGTCTCGTTCGAGGTGGTCGCACCATCCCTGGGCGGCGTCCACGGTCGTCGCCGCGTTGAAGTGGCGAAACTCCCGCTGCATGAATTCGCGAATCGACACGTCGGCTTCTCGCATGCCGCTCAGCGGGTGCCGCCCAGTCGACGGAACTCGCCTCCGCTGCGGATCAGGTAGACGCCGATGAAGACGAGCTGCACCCCCGCGAAGATGCCGAAGACCACGAGTGAGATTCCGGGTAGGAGAAACACGATGGCTCCGAGGAGGGTGGTGGCGATGCCGGAGAGCAGGACCAGTCCCCAGTGGTCCCGTCCGTGCATCCCACAGGCCGCGGCGATCTGCATGCCGCCGCTCACCAGCAGAAACGCTCCCAGCACACTGACGATGAACGCCGCCGAGAGGGAGGGGTCGAGGAGCAGGATGAGTCCGGCCAGTCCTGCGAGCACCGGTCCGATGAAGCCGGCTCCGCCGCCGCCG
>PKCT01000187.1 GCA_002862325.1 Phycisphaerae bacterium | reverse complement strand
CGTCGTCGAGGCCGGCCGCGCCGCGGGTGAACCTGGCGCGAGCGAGGATGGCGCGGACGCCGGGATCGCCGGCCCCACGCACCTGGTCCAGAAGGATGTCGGGGCGCACCGAGCCATCGGTTCGAAGGAAGATCGTGGTGGGTTTCCGAACGTCGAGATCGATCGGAGTCGCGGTCGCCAAGCCACTGCCGACGAGGGCGGCCGCTGCAAGTGGAACGAGATGCTTGTGCACGATCAGTCTCCTTCGAAGATTCATTGCAATTCAAACGAGGATGGATGTCAACATTTCCGTACCGGGAACGACGATAGATTTGGGTTGAGGGGGGTGGACCAGCCGGACTCGCAGAGACATGCGACATCCGACGCATGCTTCGAGCTCGTACCGAAAAAAACCGTCCCAATCCCGGATCGACCGGATGGCACGTCGCTCGGTGTGGTGAGGCAGCGGGCGGGGCGTCGCGCGGCGACTCAGCCGCGGCCGACCGGGATCACCGCGACCAGGCCAGCGGCGTTTCCATGGCGATCGGTGATCGGGAACGTTCGTACCACGGCCCCGAGGGTCGGAAGACCCTGCTCGGCGGCGTGGCGATCGAGGGCGTGTGCGTCTCGCGCGAGGGTCTCTTCGTCGAGCCCGAAGGCGACGACGAGGGCGGCGGCGTGTCGAAGCCGCTTCGCGTGGGCGAGCCGGGCGAGATCGACGACCGTCCGCTTCGGCAGGGTCGCGAGATCGCCCGCCTCGCCGAGATCGCGACAGGCGGACCCGGTCTTGACCTCGAGCCAGAACGCCCGCTCGGGGTCGAGTCGGGCGGGGGGCGGTGGCGTCACGTCGTCGAAGAGACCCGGTCCGCCGTCGTTGGCATCGTCGGCGTCGTCCATCTCGTCGCCGAGATCGAGGGGAACGTCTTCGGGCCGCAGGACGAGGTCGCATCGGGTGCCGACGCTGCGAATCGGTTCGCCCGCGCGGTGGGGGAACCGCACTTCGCGGAGGGGGTGGAGATCGGCGACCTGAAAGCCGGTCTCGAGGATGGCCTGGATCTCGCGCTCGGGCAGGCTGTCGACGCCCCGGACCTCCTGGGCGAGATCGCGTTCCTCGCATGCGGCGCACAACGCCGCGACCGCGGCGTCGGCCACGGTCGCGGCGGGAATCGTCGCGAGGGTCGGGTCGGCGGTCACTCCTTCGCCATCTCCTCGATGTTGCGGGCCTCGTGGCTCTTGAACTCGCCGCTTCGGAGACGACGACCGTAGTCGTGGTACGCCTTCATCGCGATCGCGCCGAAGATCAGCATGATCGGAATGTTGGCCCAGAGCATGACGCCGGTGCCGAGGGCGGTCAGGTTGTCGAGCTCCTTGTCGCTCGTGATGATCGGCAGCGTGGAGACGATGATCATCAGGCAGTAGATGATCTTGTACGGCATGACGCTCGCCTTGCCGAGCATGAAGACCATGCCCTGCTCGCCGTAGTAGCTCCAGGAGATCATGGTCGAGATCGCGAAGAGCCACGAGGCGATCAGGACGAGCCAGGTGCCGAGACCGGGAATCGCCCGGTCGAAGGCGTGGGCGGTCAGCGTCGCCCCGGGGTAGTCCTTGTAGACCTGCAGGTCGACGAAGGTCGGTTGCATCTCGCTCTCGATGGCGCCGGCGTCGAAGATCGCGACATAGTCGCCGTTCGTCGTGGTGTCGACGGTGGCGACGATCTTCCGTCTCGTCGAGGCGGTGTCCTCGTCGACGTCGGACACGTCGGCGATCATGAACACGGTGTCTCCCGCGACCCAGTCCTTGCGGGTGGTCGTCATCGCGGTCTTGTTCTTGCCGGGCAGCGGCACGTACCACGATTCGGTCGGATCCTCATCGTCGACGACCGGGTCGCCGTAGGTTCCCACGTTCCACGTCCCGCCGTCACCCTGGGTGATCGCGGGCGCCGCGGCGAGCGTCGCTTCGCCCTTGGACCCACGGTCCCAGGCGCCGGTCGAGAGGATCACGAGCGCGGTCAGGGTGCAGACGATGATGGTATCGATGAAGGGCTCGAGACCCGCGACCACCGCCTCGCGGACCGGTTCCTTGGTCTTCGCCGCGCTGTGGGCGATCGGCGAGGAGCCCTGGCCGGCCTCGCTCGAGAAGAGGGCTCGCTTCATGCCCCAGAGGAACGCGTATCCCATGGTGCCGCCGATGAAGGCGCCGGTCGCCTCGGTCGGGCTGAAGGCGCTCTTCACGATCAGGCCGAGCATCGCCGGGATGGTGCCGATGTGCATGAGCAGCACGACGACGCCCGCCAGGAGATAGAGGACGCACATGAAGGGGACCAGGATGCCCGCGACGTGTCCGATGCGCTTGATGCCGCCGATGATCACCGAACCCACGATCAGGGCGAGGATGATGCCGACCGCGATCGCGGGAATGCCGAGCGCCTCCTCGGTTTGGATGCCCACGTTCCACGCTTGGAACATGTTGCCGCCGGTCATCGCGGAGATGAGCAGCGTGATGCAGAAGATCACGCCGATCAGGGTGCCGATCGGCTTCAGTCCCCAGGCGGCGAAGCCCTTCTGGGCGACGTACATCGGACCGCCATGCGGTTCGTCGGGGTTGCTGGTGTCGCGATAGAGCATGGAGAGCGTGACGCTCGTGGTCTTGAGCGCCATGCCGGCGAGCCCGACCATCCACATCCAGAAGACCGCACCCGGGCCGCCGAGGGCGATCGCCACCGCGACGCCGCCGATGTTGCCGAGTCCCACGGTCGCGGAGAGGGCGGCGGAGAGCGCCTGGAAGTGGTTGATCGCCCCGGGATCGTTCTTGTCGTCGTACTTGCCGGCGGTGACCGCGGTGCCGTGGGCGAGGGCGCGGTACTGGCAAAAGCCCGACCAGAGCGTGAAGAGCACGCCGACGCCGAGCACCGTGTAGAGGACCCAGTCGGCCCAGATGTACTCGTTGATCTTACCGAGGACTTCGTTCATGCGGTCGAGGAAGTTCATGTCTCAGAATGCTCCGATGGCATGGGGTGGACGGTAGGAGGACTCGGGGCCGAGGTCAGTTCCAGGCCGCGTGAAGGAGTTCATTGGCGTCGAAGAGGCCGATCTTCTGGGCGAGGACCAGCAGGACCATCGCCGGCGCGACGAACCGAAGCAGGAAGAGCCAGCCACCGACGAGGGCGCCGCCGTGTCCGCCCAGCTCCGCGTTTCGGATGCGGGCGGGGAGGAACCAGCCCGCGTAGATCGCGATCAGCATGCCGCCTGCGGGCAGCAGCCAGTTGCTCGCGACGAAGTCGAAGGTATCGAAGAGGCTCATGCCGAAGCCGGCGGTCCAGGAGGCCAGCAGGAAGCCGTCGGACATGCTGAAGGCGACGAGGATGCCGACCAGGAAGATGATCCCGCCGAGGGTGAGGGCGGCGCGCGGACGCGACCAGTTCCAGCGGTCGATGAAGTAGCTCGCCGCGACCTCGAGCAGCGAGATCGCACTGGTCAAGGCGGCGATCGAGAGCAGGAGGAAGAAGATCGAGCCGAGCAGGATGCCGCCCGAACCCATCTCCGCGAAGGCGAGGGGCATCGAGATGAAGACGAGGCCGGGTCCCGCGCCGGGATCCTGCCCGAAGCTGAAGACGATCGGGAACATCATCATGCAGGCGAGAATGGCGATGCCGGTGTCGAGTCCCGCGATCCAGGTCGCCTGTCCGAAGAGCGGTGTGCCCTGTTTCTGATACGAGCCATAGGTGATCAGGGCGCCCATGCCCAGCGAGAGGGTGAAGAACGCGTGGCCCAACGCCTCGAGCACGCCCGATGGCTTGAGCGCCGTCGCGTCGGGTTTGAAGACAAAGGCGATGCCTTCGGAGAACCCGGGCATGGTCGCGGCGAAGAGCACCATGCCGATGATCATGACGATCAGGAGCGGCATCAAGATGCGACACGCCGCTTCGATGCCCCGACCGACCCCGGCGGCGACAATGGTGATCGTGACGAACATGAAGATGGCGGCCCAGAACATGCTCGTCCAACCGTCGGTCGCGAGACTGCCGAATCGGGCGTTCATCTCGTCGCCGATCAGTTTTCGTCGGGTGGCTTCGGTCGCTTCGGTGCGGATCGCGGCCTCGTCGAAATCGGCGTAGGCCGCGGTCGCTGCGGCGCGGGCCGAATCGCGGACCTCCTGTCGCGCGGGCTCGAAACTTTCGGCCAGCTCGACCGCTTCCTTGGTCTCGGGATCGATGAAGAGACGCGCTCGCCGGGTGGCCGGATCGACCCCCGAATCGGCGCTCGAGGCCATCGCGGTCTGGTATTCCCCGTGGATCAGCGTCTGGGACGGGGACATTCTCGCGTCGATCCCGTCGAGTCCGGGACGGGCCAGCCGTTCGGTCTTCGCATCGACGAGCATGGTCCGCATCTCGTCGGTCGAGGCGCTGGCCTCGTACGCCATCGCCTTCGCGGTCGCGGCTTCGCGGATGGGGCCGCCGAAGTCGACCAGATGCTTGACCGCGTAGTCCATCGACCAGCCGGCGACGACGATGTAGAAGCTCAGGATGAGGAAGGAGGCGACCACGCCCATCCAGCCGATCAGCGACCATCCGGTCTGTCTTCCCTGGAGCTTTTCGAACGCCACCACGGGTTGGGCCTGGGCGGCCCGCCCGCGGGGCGGAGCGCGGCGCCACCGGACGGGGTGCCGCGGCGGAGAAGTCGCTGCTCGCTTACCCCGAAAGTACGGTAAATGGAAATCACATTGAATTTTAAAACTATACAAAACCTAAGAAAAAACACAACATTTATATTAAATGTATT
>PKCT01000278.1 GCA_002862325.1 Phycisphaerae bacterium | reverse complement strand
CACCCTGCTGGAGACGGTCCACCGCGACCTCGACACAGCCGAGAGCGCCAAGCCATCGGCCGCGGCCAAGGCACGAAGCATCAACGGCGGCAGGTGGATCCGAGCGATCGCACGATGGCCGATCTCCTCGACGAGCCGTTTCGGATCGCGACGCACCTCGCGCGGGATCGGTACCACGACGCCACCGGTCGCCCAGGTGACGAGGAGTTCCTGAAAGACCACGTCGAAGCCGACCGGAGCGCACTGCGCGGTCCGGAGGCGGGATTCGACGCCGAGCCGATCGATCTCGTGTTCGACGAGTCCGTACAACCCACCGTGCCGCATCGTGACCGCCTTGGGGACGCCGGTCGATCCACTCGTGAAGAGGACGTAGCACGCACGATTCGGATCGGAAGGAGGCGCGATCGGGGGCAACGCGGCTTCCGACGCCGAAGTCGTCGGTATCGGTATGGACGGATCGCGTCCGGCCAGGGCGTCGATTCGCATCCCGATCTCGAGGGAACCCACGACCGTTCTGGAGATCGAGGCGGCCTCGAGAAGTTTCGAGATTCTCTGGTCGGGAAGGTCCGGCGACAACGGCATCGCGGCTCCACCGACCTTCCATGCAGCTAAGACGGCGACGCAGAACGCGACGCCGGGCTCGGAAACGATCGCGATCGGCTCGTCGATCGGCGCGCCGGTCGGGGACAGCGTTCGCGCGAGCGCATCGCTCGCCGCGTCGAGTTCGGCATAGGTGGTGATCGAACCATCGACGTCCTCGACCGCCGGCCGGTCGCCGTCGACCGCGACCTGATCCTGGACGATCGTGGCCAGATTCCCGAATGCGAGGGTTCGCTGGGGACCGGAGACGATGGAGGTCTCGAGCGACGCATCGCTCGCCAGACGCCCCAGATGGGCGTGGATCGAACCGACGAATCTGTCGAAGGTCCGGTCATCGATCCAACGTCTGTCCGCGACGCACTCGATCTCGCATCCGGTCTTGGCGAATCGTGCGACGACGAGCAGCGGGAATGGAGACTCCAGGGTCGGCCCCACTCTGTGCTCGATCGCGGGCTCGAGACCACGATCGTTCTCGACCACGCCCACCACGACGTCGAGCCAGGGCGAACGGGCCGCCCCCTCTCGCAGGGCCAATCCGGCGATCTCGTCGTAGGGGACCCCGGATCGAAGACGGCACGATCGAATCTCGGCCGCGATCTCCGCGAGCGTCGCGTTCGCGGAGATCGGCACCGGCACCGTATTCAGGCACATGCCGACGGTCCGATCGAGTCCGGGATCGTCTCGGAGCGACATCGGCATGCCGATGGTGGTGACGTCCTCGGGCGCAAGGTCGGCTTGTTCGATGGCGCGACGGACCGCCTGCACAACCGCGGCCGATCGCACCGAATCCGCTCGCGCTACTCCACGATCGAGCCCCTCCACGATATCGCCGGGGAGATGCACGACTCGTCGATGCGGCACGCCCTCGGCGCGATGAGTGCGCTGCAGTCGAAGACCGACGGCGCGGTCGGTCAATCGCGCGCGCCACCATTCCAGCTGCGACGCTTCGGCGTCCCGCATCGCCCGCGATCGAACCCACCCCGCCATCGTCACCGTTTCGGGCATCGGATCCCGACCCTGCAGTCGCCGCCCCAGATCGTCCGCGAGCACGCGAAGCGATTGTTCGTCGACCACCACGTGATGAAGCAGGAGAAGCAGCGCTTCCAACCGCCCATCGCGCTGCAATCCGAAGACACGATATGGACGGCCCGATCGGACCGAGGGCGTAAACGACCCGACGCCATCGACGATCGTCCGCACCGCATCGTCGTCGATGTTCAGGACGGTTCTCGGTTCGATCAATACGATCCCGGGAGCCGGGTCTATTCGCTGCACCAGTCGTCGATCGCCGGCCCCGCCCTCGACGATCGCGGTTCTCAGCATCGGATGAGCAGCGACCACCGCGGTCATGGCGACGGCGACCTCGCGCCAGGTCGTCTCGGTGCTCAGGGGAATGAGCATCGGAACGAGGTAGGCGCGACTCGACGGATGAAGTCGTTCGTAGAGCCACTGTTCGGCTTGCGCCGCCGTGGCGGGAGCGAGGGCGTCCGATGGGCCGACGTCGGGCGTCGTGCTGGTCAACGGGGACGCCGATCGTGCCGCCGACGTGACCGAATCCAGGGTGATGGGCCCCTCGATCGCATCGAGACGGATCGCCCTTCCGGTGCATCGCCGGAGTTCGAGCTCGAGATCGACGAGGTCGAGACTGCTCGCAGACCGGATACGAACGTCGACCTCCTCGGAGATTCCGGAGAACCGCCGCTGCCAGACCGTGAGAACGAGATCGCCGATCTCTGGGTCTGGAGTCGAGTCTGGTCCGGGGGTCACAGGCACGGTCGGTTTTCCGGTCGACTTTCGTCGGTGTCGAACGATCGACGCCGAGTCGATCCACCATGATTCAGTATCGGACAACCGGATCAGACGGTCCATTCTGGTCCGAAAATCCAGCGATTATTGGGTCCTCCCGTCATCCCACGATCGAGTCGGCCGACGGCGTCATACCCATCAGAAGGTGATTCGACCGCCGATTCGGGCTCGAATCTCGCTCCCACGATCGATCGCGGAGGTCGGCACGCGCTGTTCGATCGCCACATCGAACTCCGATCGACTTCCCAGACGCCAACCGATCGACTGGCGGATGCTGCAGACCTCGCTGACCGAGTCGAGATCAATCGACGCCCTTGCGACGGTCGTTGCATCCACGGCGACGTCCGCACCGACGCCCGTGTTCAAACGACTCTCGCGCCCGGACAGGTTTTCCGATTGAGACCAGTCCACGTGACTCGTGAAGTTCACGCCATATCCCGCCCGCCAACGAGTTCGGGTGCGCCAGGTCGTCTCAGGAGCGTCCTCCCGACTCGCGAAGCTCAACTCGTTGCCGATCTGGATCGGAAGACGGTCGCTGCTGGTCCAGCCGAAGCTGAAACGCGACGCCTCCGATCTCGTCGCGCCCACCGAGGTCGATACGGACTGATCGACACCGAAGACGAAGCGATCACCGGACATCACCGTCAGGGCCAGGGAATCGAGCGAGAAGTCGATCCGATGGTCGAGCAGATCGAGGTCCGATTCGAATCGGCCTCGCACTCCGACGTCCAGGCGCTTGAACAGCTTCGAGGATTCGAAGTCCAATCCCCATGCGAACCGGCCGCCCATCGCCTGGGAACCAGGAGCGCGGACCGATCCGAGGTCGGATTCGAAGCCGTCCCCGATCCGTCGCCAGTCGAACTCGTATCGCAACGCGTCGATTCGACCGCCGATCGATGCTCCAAACGCCGATCGGTCGGATTCCTCGGAAGTGTCGACGAGACCGGTCCGCTGCTGCACCCAAGCTCGGATCTCGTGGTTTCGAACTCTCTGCGTCAGATCGATGCCGACCAATCCGAAACCGGCGGTGTCGCTGCTGGCGGTGGCGACCAGTCCGATGCTCGTGTCCTCACCCGGTCGAAACGCCGCCCGGGCGGCGAGGAAGGTGGCGTCGAGATCCTCTCGGTCGGCGCGTCTTCCCAGCGCGGCGTTCAGGTCGAACGGATTGGCGTCCCGTCCGCTGCGACCTCCGAAATCGAAGCCGTCGAACGCGGTGGAACGACCGCTGAACGCCGGAGCGGTCCGCTCATCGTCGGCGGCGGGATCGATCTCCATCGCGGCGCCGACCACGACGGCGACGTCGATCAGATCGTCGAGGTTCCATTGCAGGTCCACGCCGCCATGGCCGACCAGATCGGACTCGTCGGTGGACGTCTCGGTCGAACGGACGAACGCGCCGATCCGCGGGATGTTCGACGGCGCTCGCATCGAGGAATCGAGGACCGGAAGAGGCGTCAGATCCGTTTCCAACCGTCCCGAGGGCCACGCCCACTCGGCGTCTCGCGCCGGCGCGACCGCCGCCGAAATCGACCCGGTGCCGAACATGCATCCGAGGATCGCGAACTGCGTCCAAGTCGTCGGTGAGTATGGGACCTTCATCACGTATGGGACCTCGGAACGTCGCATTCATGCGCATGCGATTGAACCGGAACATCCGGCGGAGGTTCATCGTCAAAAAGAGAAGGTCCAACCAATCTTCGCGACGAATTCGGTCCGGGCGATCTGAAATTCGAGATCGTCCGCCTCCACGTTCTGATTGAAGACGAGGAAGATCTCCTGCCCGTCCCGAAAAGCCCAGCGAAACCTGCTGTTGACGCCGACCGTACCGGACTGCGTGTCGTACTGGATCAGGTTCTCCCAGGAGACGAGCGGGCTGAAGTAGATATTCGCCTGCGCGGACGCCAGCCACGTCTCGAGCGAACCCGTGGAGAGCGTGATGTTGTTCCATTGCAGTCGACCGCCGAGTAGGAAGCTCGAGTCGGGTTGCCAACGCGCATTCCCCGAGAGCTCGACTCGGGAACCGTCGTAGTAGCCGCTGTAGGCCGCGGTGCCGCCGACCTCGAGGGGATTCTTGCTGCTGGTCTCGTACCCGAGCTCGAACCGCTCCCAGAGGTAGTTTCCCGCCGGAACCAGAAGCTGACCCGCCACCAGGAAGTCCTGGGTCGGGACCTCCTGCTGCAGTCCCGCCTCGAGAAACGCGGTGTCGCCGTTCTCGAACTGGACCCGCGGCACGTCGAATTCAATGTTCAGACTCTCGGTCTCGAAGTCGAGATCCGTGATGAAATACCCGTCGCCACCGAAGGTCACGCGGCGTATCGACTCGTTCTCGGGCCTGATGCTGTAGGAGGCGCCGCCGAAGAACTCGGAG
>PKCT01000283.1 GCA_002862325.1 Phycisphaerae bacterium | reverse complement strand
CGTCGGGCGTGCCGTCGCTGTCGGAATCGATCGCATCGTCGCCGCCGGGACAGATGTCGGAATGGTCGGGAACACCATCACCATCCGAATCGCACGTCTCGCACGAGAATCCCGTCACGCAGTTTCCGCCGCTCTGGCCGTAGTCTCCGGAGATCTGATCGGGGGAATTCTCGCAGACCCTGGTGTGGAAGAGCGTCGGACGGGAGAGTATGTTCCCGTCCACGTAGATGCCTCCGCCCTGGTATTCGGCGACGTTCTGTGCGAACTTGCACACTTCGACGGTTGGTTGGCTGCCGTTACGGACGCTCATTCCGGCACCGCGGCGGGCCATGTTCTCGATGAATTCGCAATTTCTCAGGATCGGATCGCTCTCCGCGCGATTGGCCATGCCGCCACCGTATTCGTCTGCGATGTTGTCGACGAAGCGACAGCCTTCGAGCACGGGACTGCCGGTGTCGTTGCAGAGACCACCACCGTCGTTGCCTGCGAGATTGGCCATGAAGAAGCAGGCATCAAGCGTGGGACTGCCGTTGCGGTTGAAGAGCCCGCCGCCGTCGCTGCTTGCGGAGTTGTGGACGAAGTGGCAGTTCCGAATGGTGGGATCGGCATAATTGTTGTACATGCCGGCGCCTTCGAGGCTCGACCCCCGCATGATGATGAGGTTCTCGAAGACGGTGCCCGGTCCCTCGTCGCTGATGCACTGGATGACCCGATGCAGCTCCTTGCCATCAAGGGCCGTGTCCGGTTCGCCGTACTCGTCTATGCCCCCCCGAAGCGTGATCGCCTTCCCGCCGGGGTCGATGACCTCCCCCTCCTCGTACGCGCCCCTCTCGAGCTGAATGACATCACCAGTCTGAGACCGGTCGATCGCCCTCGTGATCAGGCCGGGGGTTCCGGGCGCGATGTTGAGGATGGAGTCCTCGACGTCCTCGATCCCATCGTTGTCCCAGTCGTTGGGATACTGGTCGTCGCAATCGAGGATGCCGTCCTCGTCGGAGTCGATGTCCGCGATCCCGCAACCGCAGTGCCCGGGTTCGGTCTTGTTGGGGTCATCGGGGCAGTCGTCGTTGCAGTCCGCCACGGTGTCCCCGTCGGAGTCGATGTCCGCGATCCCGCAACCGCAGGCCCCGGGCCAGGTTTTTTCGGGGTCTTGGGGGCAGCCGTCATGGCAGTCCGGCGTCCCATCTCCATCGCTGTCACCGGTTTCGAAGTCTGGGTTGTCGCATCCGCAGATCCCTGGCTCGACCCGGTATGGATCGAAGGGGCAGCCGTCGAAGCAGTCCGGCGTACCGTCGTTGTCGGTATCGGTGTCCGCGACGAAACAGCCGCAGTCTCCCGGCTCGAGCTTCAAGGGATCGCTCGGACATCCGTCCAGGCAATCGATGACGCCGTCGCCATCGGTGTCGACGTCGCTGTACTTCGATGGATCTTCAGGACAGTCGTCGAAGCAGTTGGCGATTCCATCCTCGTCGGCATCGCAGTCATCGTCCGGGCCACTGTCACAGAAGAGGTTGCCACCTTCATCCTGGTACGTGCCTTGGACGTCGGGTGGCGTGTTGTAGCAGAAGGAGTTGTTGCGCAAGCGCAGCGACGAAGTCGCGTCGAGCCAGATCACCCCCTGGTCCTGGCCGGAGTCCAAGTCGCTGAGCTCGTTGTACCTGAAGGTGCAGCCGTGGATGTAGGGAACGGCCGGTGCGCCGCTGCCGTAGGACACGACCTTGACTGCCGCGGCCTGGCCTTGTCCCACGTTGGAGACGAAGTCACATGCGGCGATCTGGGGTTTGCCGCCGTAGACTTCGATCGACACCCCGTCACGACCGTCCGGGGGTTCATTCGCCTGGAACGTGCAGCCGATCACCGATTTGCAGTTGCGGAGAAAGAGCACCACGTTGGACCGATTCGACGCGAAGTCGCAGTTGCGAATCGTGGTCGGACCGCCATTAAAAACGGAGAGGGCTTGTCCGTCGTTGTCGCGAAAGTCGCAATCTTCGATGCGCCCTTTCCCTGCTTCATGACGGAACACGCGGTCATTGCACGACTGGTTGCTCACGAAGAGACAATTCTCGACCACCGGAGAGACGACTCCCGCCAGGGTGAGGATGGTGCTCCGGTTGTACCGGAAGGCGCAGCTTCGGATGGTCACCTGGACGTTCGGCAACCCATCGCCGCCGACGAGTATCGCTCCGCCCCCGGCATAGCCCTGTCCCGGGCCATCGCAAATCCCTCTTTCGAAGCTCAGGTGCTCCACGACGACATGCGGCGTCGCCTGGCCTGCCGGCCCTTGGCAGACCATGATCCGATGACCGTTGCCACCGTCGAGGATGGTCAGCGGATAGCCGTTTTCGTCGACCCTGCCCCGGATCGTGATGGCCTTGCCCTGGATCACGATCGGCTCGGGCTCTTGGTGCAGACCGTCGACATCGATGAGGATCACATCGCCGTCGCTCGCCGCGGCGATGGCGTCGTTGACCAGAACATGGTCACAGCCCTCCGGGCAGACGGTGATCGTCTCGGCACTGGTGACGGTGGTGAACGAGAGGAGGCCGCAGAGGGCCAAGGCGAGGATGGTCGGGGGGTGGAGCATGTCTTCCTCGCGTGTCGGAGAGGGGATCGTCGGCAGTCTACGCGACCGTCGTCCCTGTCCAAAGCATTTGGTTCCCGTATTTCAAACATCCTCGCCGACGGGGACCGGCTCCAGTCTCTGGCCGGAGCGTGTTGATTCGAAGCACATGGCCGAAAGCGTTCCGTCGGCATTCACCCGGACGCCGTCGATGCAACGTCGCCACGCCGTTGAAGAACAGCCCGCTCAGACTGGAGTTGAGCGGGCTGGTGGTTGTTGCGGGATGTACGACCGTGGCGTCAGGGGCAGTTGCCCCAGACGCCGATCACAATGCCGAGGTCGGCGGCGTTCACGGTGCCGTCGGCGTTGACGTCGCCCTGGCCGTTGGGCGTGCCCCAGGTGCCGATCACGATGCCGAGGTCCGCGGCGTTGACGATCCCGTCGGCGTTGAGGTCGCCGGTGCAATCGGCGATCACGATGATGTCGTCCTCGTTGTCGATGGTTCCGTCGAGGACCGCGTCGTTGGTGTAGATGCGACAGCCCGCGGTGGTGAGCGATGCGCCCGCTTCCACGACCAGGCGATCGACGTACAGGACTTCACACGGGGTGTCGGTCGAGTTGACGTGCTCGTTCACCAGGACGGTGTTCGAGCCGCTCGCGATCCGCAGGGTCCCGATCGGGAAGTTCGAGGACGCAAACCCGCTGTCGCTGGCCCCGAGGTCGGCGCTGAGGGTCTCCAGCGTCTGCTGGTTGCCGGGGGCGAGGCCGTCGAGCTCGATCGTGGCCTGGGCCATCGCGAATCGGGCGGGGTCGTTGATCGCGATGTCGAGGTTCCCGCCGACCGAAAGCTTCCAGATCGGTTCGGGCAGCACCAGGCTGGCCTCCGCTCCAATCGTGTAGGAACCCCCGATCGAGTAGCCGTCTCCCTCTTGCGGGCCGGCACCCCGCATGAACCCGTTGTTGTAGTCGCCGGTCATGGTACCGGTGTTGGTGAGGTCGCCGTAGATGTAGAGGGTGCCGCGCTGGATGATGGTCGAGCCGGCGTTGGTGTAGTTGCCGTAGATGTCGGTGTCGTTCGCGACCCGGTTCACACCGTTGGCCCCGGTCGAGATCCCGACCGCGAGGGCTTCGCCGGACAGATACGCCGCGCCCCCGGTGGTGGTCATCTGTCCATTGACGAGGAGGGAGGCTCCATTCTGCTGGAACTGCGACCCGTCGAGAAACTCGAGGCCGTTGAAGATCAGCTGCCCGTTCTGGGGGGCGATGATCCGGCCGCGTGAGGCGTACGTGTTCTGGACATCGGCATCCTGGCTGAGGAAACTGGTGCCACTGCCCGGCAGGAACATGAGGTTCTCGCCGAAGGTGACGGGGAAGACCGCCCGGAAGGTCAGCGGACGTTCGCGGGCATCGATGACCCCGGAGAGGTTGAAGGCTTCACCCCAGACCTGGAGGTGGTCGTTGGCCGCGGCGGCGGCGATCGCTTCCCGCGCCGAGTCGTACCACACACCGGTGGTCTGGTTCAAGACATCGGAGGCTTCCGAAATGTCATTATCCCAGACGGTGTTGGGCTGGCCGCCGTTTGCGACCATGGCATCAAGGTCGCCGTCGCCGTCGAGGTCGCCGAGGGCGACTGAGTAGCTGGCACTGGTTCCGAGTGTCTGTCCGGAGTTGGTGAAGGTGCCGTTGCCGTCGTTGGTCCAGACGGTGTTGGGCTGGCCGAGGTTGGCGACCATGGCATCGAGGTCGCCGTCGCCGTCGAGATCACCCAGGGCGCCTGAGATGCTGTCGCTGTTTCCGAGTGCTTGTCCGGAGTCGGTGAAGGTTCCGCTTCCGTCGTTGGTCCAGACGGTGTTGGGCTCTTGATTGTTCGCGACCATGGCATCGAGGTCGCCGTCGCCGTCGAGGTCGCCGAGGGCGACTGAGAAGCTATTGCTGTCTCCGAGTGCTTGACCGGAGTTGGTGAAGGTGCCGTTTCCGTCGTTGGTCCATACGGATTTGGCCCCGCTGTAGTTCGCGACCATGGCATCGAGGTCGCCGTCGCCGTCGAGGTCACCCAAGGCGACTGAGCGGCTGTCGCTGTTTCCGAGTGCCTGTCCGGAGTCGGTGAAGGTTCCGTTTCCGTCGTTGGTCCAGACGGTGTTGGGCTTTTTTTGGTTCGCGACCATGGCATCGAGGTCGCCGTCGCCGTCGAGGTCGCCGAGGGCGACTGAGAAGCTG
>PKCT01000068.1 GCA_002862325.1 Phycisphaerae bacterium | reverse complement strand
CGTGATCAGCTCGGGACGCAAGTGCGTGAATACAGACTGGGCAAGGGCGAAGTCGAACCGGAGCTTCGGCGGAAGCCAGTGGAGATCGAAGGACCCGGTCTTCCGCATCGAGCGATCCGAAGCGCCGATCTCGCCGTGGAGATCGAGACGTGAGCCAGCGCGCCGACCGCCATCACCGTCGAAACGACCGGAAGAAGCGAGGCAAGGCCGAAGAGGAAACCAGAGGCCGTCCGCCGAATCCCGTCCTGCTCAATCCGCCGCCGCCCTCGGAGCGACACCTTCTCGCCGTGGACATGGGACTGCGGACGGGCCTGGCGATCTTTGGTCCGGACGGTCGGCTCAAGTCGTACCGTTCGAAGCACTTCGGATCGATCTCGGAGCTTCGAAAGGGCGTGAGCAACATCGTTCGCGAAGCGCCTCCACTGGGTTGGATCTGGCTGGAAGGCGGGGGCGACATCGCGGAGGTGTGGGCCAAGCATGCGGCGCACCGCGGGATCGAATTCCGACAGGTCCACGCGGCGGCCTGGCGAGAGACCCTCATGCTGCCTCGGCAGCAGCGATCGGGCGAGATCGCGAAGAAGGAGGCCGATGGCCTTGCCCGACGCGTCATCGCGTGGGCGGGGGCGCCTCGGCCCAAGGGCGATCTGCGTCACGATGCGGCCGAAGCGATTTTGCTTGGTCTGCACGGTGCCCTGCAAGTGAACCTGCTGGACCGCGTTCCGAAGGTGTGATGCGGCTTGGATAGACTGCGGTCGAACACCAGGAGCCCAACATGACCGCGTTTCCCGACATCGAGAAGATCAGATACGAAGGCCCCGATTCGTCGAATCCACTCGCATTCCGGCGCTACGACCCGGATCGCCTGATCGGGGATCGCTCGATGCGCGACCACCTCCGCTTCGCCAGCTGTTATTGGCACACGATGCGGAATGAACTCGCGGATCCGTTCGGCGTGGGCACGGCACGAACGCCCTGGGACGACCGATCCAACTCGATCGAAAACGCGGTCGATCGAGTCGACGTCTTCTTCGAGTTTCTGAACAAGATCGACATCGACTTCTTCTGCTTCCACGACCGTGACATCGCCCCCGAAGGCGGGTCGGTCGAAGAGAGCGAACGCTTGCTCGAACAGGTGGTCGATCGCATCGAACTCCGCATGAAGGAGACGAACAAGCAACTGCTCTGGGGAACGGCATGTCTGTTCATCCACCCAAGGTACGCGAGCGGTGCCGCGACCAGTCCACGAATCGAGGCCTTCTGCCACGCCGCCGCCCAGGTCAAGGCGGCGATGGAGGCCACCCATCGACTCGGGGGATCGGGCTACGTCTTCTGGGGTGGACGCGAAGGTTATGGATCCCTGATCAACACGGACATGAAGCGTGAACGCGAGCAGCTGGCCAGGCTTCTGCACGCCGCCGTCGACCATAAGCACCGCATCGGATTCGAGGGGCAGTTCTACATCGAACCGAAGCCGAAGGAGCCGACCACGCATCAGTACGACAGCGATGCCGCCGCCTGTCTCGACTTCCTCCGCGAGTTCGATCTCCTCGACCACTTCAAGCTGAACATCGAGACGAACCACGCCTGGCTCGCCGGCCACTCGATGGAACATGAGCTCGAAGCCGCGATCGCGGCGGATGCGCTCGGTTCGATCGACGCGAACATGGGGGAGCACACCAACGGGTGGGACACCGACCACTTCCCGACCGATCCGCTTCTCTGCGCGAGGATCATGCGATGCGTGCTTAAGATGGGGGGGTTCACGACCGGCGGTCTCAATTTCGACGCCAAGCGACGGCGCGAGAGCTTCGAACCGGTCGACCTCTTCCACAGCCACATCGCCGGGATGGATGCGATGGCGCATGGCCTCGAGATCGCCCACCGGATCGCGGAGGATGGCACGCTGGACGACTTCGTCCGCACGCGCTACGAATCCTGGGACGGGGACCTAGGCCGCCGGATCATGACCGGCGACACGACGCTGTCGGACCTTCGGGACGAGGCGTCGCGGATGGGGGAGGTCCCGCTCGAGAGCGGGCGACAGGAAATGCTCGAGCATCACTTCAACCGATTCATCTGATCCGAGATCCTCTTCCGAGGGAACACCACCGTGACACCCATACCGCTCAGGAATCACCTCCTCGCCATCGTGATCTGTCTGATCGGGTCTTCCGCATTCGGCGGGGAGATTCCGCCGATGTCGGATGAGGAACGGACGGCGAAGGCCGACCACATCGTGCTCGCCGTCCCGATCTCGACCTCGGTGGAGGAACGACGGGACGAGAACTACATCTATCGCCAGATGACCTTCGAGATCCGGGTCGAGGAGGCCGAGAAGGGGACTCCAGTTCGCGGGGATGTGATCACGGTGACCGCCTGGAAGAACGAGTGGGTCGGTGCAGGCACGCCTCTCACCAACGCTTCAGGTCACAGACCACTTCCGATCGAGGACGGACTCGCCCGCTTCCATCTCCAGGATCCGGATGAGAATGGTCACTACGCCATCCTGCTCCCCAACGGGGTGGAACCGGGAAGCACGGCGTCACCTTCCGAGGTCGGGAAGACGGCGGTCGCCGACGCGGACACCACGACGGATGATGCCGACGGAGAGGCGCCGAGCACGAAGGATCCGTTCGGATGGGACGTGATCCTCGTCCTTCTGGCGATTCCGCTGCTCGTCGGGTCGTTTCGCCAGTCGGGAACCCCACGATGGGTGCTCATGTCGATCGCCACCATCATGCTGGTGTCGGCACTCGTCGCGGCGCTGCTCGGATAGGACATGACGGCACCCCGACGTCGCGCGCGACGCGGGGTGCCGTACAGAAACGGTGATTCACGACCCCGTCATCGGTTCTTGATGAGGCACACTCGGTAGGCGGCCCGAGCATCCGCCAGACACTTCTGATAGTCGGCTTCGGCCTTGTTATTCGCCTTGGCGAGATCGACGTCGCAGGCCTCCTCGGCCAACGCCGGTCCGGCGAAGGCGCCCCCGATTCCACCCACGATGCCTCCCACGATGCCCCCGAAGACTCCACCCGCGACCGTACCGATGCCCGGCACCACAACCGTTCCGGATCCACTTCCCATTGACGCACCCAAGGTGCCAGCGGCCGCACCGCCGGCGCCGGCACCGATGAGAACATCGAGGAAACCAATGGCATTGAGGCATGCTTCGTGGTTGGCTTCCGCCTGGTCCAGGTTGGCCTGCTTGTATTCCTCGCACCGCAGCACGTCCGTCAGGTGCTTCACCAGACACTTGATGGTTGGGTTCACGTCGATATCGACCTGTTCGGTGTCGATGGGGTAAGCGGATCCGAGCGACTGACCCGACCAGAGACTGTCCGCCATGTACGCCATGTACGCGTAGCCGAGATCGGGGGTCCGCCACTCTCTGATCGGAGTGAAGATCATCGAACCGACCTGCACGGCCTCGGGAGCCTCGAAGTCCGTGACCACCGACCAGAGGTAGCCCGTCACGTACTCCGAGTATCCATTCGGCGTGGTCAACCAACCGGCGATCATGGAACCGACGACATGCATGCCTCCGGCCACGCCCAATCGACCGTCCTGATCGAAGACCGTCGCGAGATCGAACTGGTAGTAGCTCTTCGATTCGGGAAGCACCCAGATCTCGGTCTCTTCGAGATGGCCGTATGCATTGAACACCGGCGTCACCTCTCCACCTCCCGAGATGCTGACACCGATCCTGTACTCGTCGCAGACACCGCTGGACGACGCGGCTTCACAATCGGGGTCGGGGATCATGGCCATGGCGGCGCCGTTCTCCTGGCGTGCGTTCCACGCATCCTCGAAGGAGAAGGGGGAGGAATCGAGATCGGCCGGCTCGGTCGATTGCTGGGCGGTGGCGGCGCCCGTGAGCAGCGAAGTCACGAGAACGAGGTTGGTGATGCGGTTCATGAGGGGTCTCTCGGCATGAAGTTCCAAGGGAGGCGACCCAGATGCCACCTCCCTCGCTCAAGAGAGAATCGCCATGAGAACCGTGCTTGGATTCCGACTTTTCCTGATCGAAATACCCCGGCCGCATGAATCGGCCGGGGTGGGTCGCGGGGACGACCTGTCGCACGGATCGCCGGAACGGAATCACCAGTTGCCGAGGATGATTCCGAGGTCGGCGCCGTTGATGAAGCCGTCGCCGTTGAGGTCCGCCGGATCGGTGTCCGGGGGGCACTCGATGCTGACCTCGATCGAGAGATCGCCGATGAGGACGTCCTGGTCGATGCCACCATTGCGGGCCGCGACGCCGAACGACCATCCGGTGGGATCGACACTGGCGGTCTGAGCCTGGCCGGCATCGCTCCAGATCGTCTGTGGCGGGAACGTGGGTAGAGCGATGGTGACGGTGGTCCCGGCCTCACGGGTCCAGCTCACGGTGGCGGTCGCCATGTTGTTGGGATCACCGGCCACCTGGTCGTCGTCCCATCGGACGAGGTCGTAGTTGAAGGGCGCGAACGCGAACTCCGTGCCACCCCACTTGCCGTTCACCCCATTGCCTCCTCCGCCGGGGTAGGTGACGAAGCCGACGCTCAGTCCGCCTCCGTCCACCAGAAACGCCTCCAGTCCCCACTCGCCACCGGACATGCGGGTGCCGAAGGTGTCGGACAGGTCGCCCCAGACGAAGGAGAAGCCGTCGCCCGGGCCGCCGCCCAGATTCTTCAGGCTGAACTTGAAGGACGCCTGGAACTCGACCACGCGGTCGTCGACCGCAGGGGAGACCCAGGTGCCCCACGTGCCGTCGAAGCCGTCCGCCACCAGCTTGAGTCGCGTGTTGCCCTCGACGTCGACGTAGACCGC
>PKCT01000057.1 GCA_002862325.1 Phycisphaerae bacterium | reverse complement strand
GCGTATTCCGGCCGGCCGACCTTCGGAACACCGCACGAATGGGTCCACACCTCGTTCCTCTACACCGGCAGCCAGGAGGCCTTTGTGGAGGGACGCAGAAGATCCCTGTTCTTCGATGTCGATCCAGACGACTTCATGCGCGACGGCTCCAGCTACTGGGGGTACATGGAATACCGAAAGGCCATTCACAGCGCGATCCATGCGAGAGATCCCGCCTGGTTCTCGAATCTCGCACGGTCGGAGGGGATCGGCTACCTCGTACTCCGGACAGAGAACTCGACGTCTTGGCGCGGGATCGAGCCGATCTTCGAGAATGCGTCCTATCGGATCTACGATCTGAACGAGGACCCAATCCAGTCACCCGATCGATGAACACGGCTTCCGATACCGGCTTCAAGCCATTGGAGTCGCGGTAGAGGACGCTGTATCGGGTGACGCGGCCGCCTCATTCCAGGGGCCGACCCCTTGCTGTCGCAATGTCCCATAAATAAAATAGTGTCTGCGAGAATTCGGTTTCGATGTCGAATCTGTGACGTCGATTTGCATGCATGTCGTGGCCTATTAGATTGTGAGTACCTGAACTTACTGGGCTCAGGCACATTCAATCGTCGGCCAGCTTTTGGGAAAGGGAAGGCCATGTCACGTACAAGTAAAGATGTGTTGCATCGCTGCGCTCTTGGTGCAGCAACCGCGATGCTCGCTTTGACGGCGGGAGCGGCAGGGGACCTTGTGGTCCTCGACTTCAGCGAGGAATCGAGTTTCGCAGCGGACGATCGGTATTCGGTCGAGACCAACCACCTTCATTGGTGGGGCGATGGTTATGCGACACAGGGCGTCCTGTTCGCCTGGGATCGAGAGAACTCCGCGCCTGCCCCGGGAAGCATCTCGGTGACCGCTGCGGAGGGTTTCGTGCTTGAAGGACTCTCCTTCGAGCTCGGGGGATACGAAGACGTGAACTCCGAATTGTCCTTCGAGTTCTACGTTGATGGACAGCTCCAGTCGGTCAGAGAAGGACTGCAGTTCGACGGTGCGGAAACGCTCTACTCGATCGATCTGCCCCGTATCTCCGGATCCTCGTTCGAGATCGTTCTCGACAACTACCTCACCCCGGCGTACGTCGGTCTCGACAACGTCACGTTCAACCTGACACCCGCTCCGGGTGCCATGGCGTTGCTTGGGCTGGCTGGCGTCTGCGGTCGCCGTCGCCGTCGGGCCTGAGACCGGTTCGGCTGAACCAGAATCGGCGATCTCTACCTGCAATTTCGGTCCAGCGGCCTGCTCGTGCATCGAGCAGGCCGCTGTCGTATGAGAACCGAGTCACGGCGAATCGCACAAAATGATGCTTTCGGCGTCCCCAGGACCGATCGTCCTCGCAAGAAGTTGCAATGAGACGCCGTTCACGGCACACTCGTGCTGTCAAGGTGGTACTCGCCGCCGTCCTCGGTGAGTGGCCGTCGCCATGGGGGCATTTCGTGATAAATATGCGGATCACCTGCGTGTTTTGAGGAAATGATCCGTTTCGCGTCATCGTTCGATCTGTGACACATGAGCTGCCTTGAGTGACATCGGGGCTGTCGTAAATCGCTTCCAAATCGGAGCTTAGGCATGAATATTCGTCGCCCCGTTCGTCTGATCGCCATCATCGCTGGCCTCGGGGCCGCGTGGGTTGGCGACGTCGTCGGTGATCTGGCCACCGAGACCACGCAGTTCTCCGCCACGGCAGAGGCCCAGGGTCGGGGAGGTAGAGGAGGCGGGCCGAGGGGCCCGAGAGGCATGGGGGGCATGCAGGAGATCCGCGAACTTCTCGCCGCCGAGGTCACCCGCCGCGACATGCCGCTTTTCGTCGAGGAGCTTCAGCTCGACGACGGCCAGGAAGCCATCGTCGAATCGCTCCTCGTCGACTACGAGGACACCTTCCGCGACGGCAGCGAGGTCGTCCAGGCCGATCTCATGGACCTTGGCCGCTCGATGATGCAGTCCTTCATGGGCGGTGGCGCCATGGGCGACATGCGAGAGCGATTCCGGGAGCGTGCCGAGTCCGTCCGCGCCGAGATCGAGGAGATGGAGGCGAACGGTGATGCCCTGAGCGAGGAGGAGCAACGGGAGTTCTGGCGCAGCCGGATGACGGAGATGCAGGGCGAGATGATGGAGGAGGCGATGGACTCCGGCGCCTTCGACGAGGCCCGCGGCATCGTGACCGAGATGCTCGACATCCTCGAAGACTGGATCACCCAGCGCAAGGCCCTGCGAGCGACCTTCGTCTCCAATCTGGAGGCGCAGCTCTCCAACGATCAGCTGGTCCTGTGGCCGGCGTTCGAGCGATACCTCGTTCGCGAGAAGTCGCTTCCCCGGGGTCGTCTGAGCGGCGAAGAGGTCAATCTCTTCACCATCGTCGACGAGATGGAGTTCGAAGAGGCGTCATACCAGCTGCTCGAGGACCTTCTCGACGAATACGAAATGGCGATCCATGACGCACTCGTGGTGCGTGATGAATATCTACTGACCTCCGCGCCGATGCTGTTCAAGGCGATTCGGGACGGCGACGTCAAGGATGCCGAACGGGTCATGCAGCAGCAGCTTCGATACCGCGAGGCGGTTCGGAACGTGAACGACCGGTTCCGCGACCTCCTCGTCGAGTCGCTGGTGGTCGAGGAGGAGAAGGAACGGTTCCGCAACGCCGTTCTCACCGAGGCCTACGACCGCATCTACGGCACGACCTGGGGCGAGCGTTCGTTCAACGCCGCGCTCGAGGACATGGAACTCAGCGCCGAGACGCTCGAGAACGTGTTGAATCTGCAGCTGGCCTTTCTCGAGCAGCTTGCCGCCCAGAACCAGTCCCTGGTCTTCAAGCTCCGGGACACCGAAGCCGAACGTCAGGTCGAGGAAGGCACCCGATTCGTGTCGGTCATGAGTGGCGATCTCTCCCGCGGCATGCCGTGGGGGGGTGGTCGTGATCGTGATCGTGGGGAGGACCCGTACCGCGATGCGATGCGGCAGCGGAACGAGATGGAGCAGGGGTACGTGGAGCAGCTTCGATCTCTGCTGACTCCCGAGCAGCAGGAAGAGCTTCCCGCCCGCCGCGGTCGCGGTGGCTGGGGTGGTCGCGGTGGTGATCGGGCGGAGAACGACGCTCGGCGTCAGGAGATGATCAAGCGATTCGACGCCGACGGGGATGGTGAACTGAACGAGTCGGAACGGCGTGCGATGTACGAATCGTTCGGCGGCGGCCGCGGTGGCGAACGCGGCGGTCGAGGCGGGCGAGGTGATCGCGGTGATCGCGGCGATCGAGGCGGGCGAGGCGATCGAGGCGGCCGCGGTGAACGCGGTGGGGCCGGCGGCTGAACCGATCTTTCGAGATCGATGATCGATGATGGCCGGGCGACGAGGACGTCGCCCGGCCTTCACGTTCGTACCATATGGAGATGACCGACACGCCCGACTCTCCGTCGTCCGCCTCATCCTCCACGAATCCGATCGACCGCATCGTGACGAGCGTCTTCGATGACGTTCGGACCCACTGGAGCGCGACGAATCCGCTTCCCGACGCTGCGATGGCGGAGGTGCTCGTCGATCGTCTTCGGTGGTTGGCGTTCCCGGGTTTCTTCGGCCCGAAGCTCGGGCTCGGACCACAGCTCGACTCCGGCCTCCGGTCCCTGGTCGGAGAGATCGTCCATCTCCTCGGTCCACAGCTGGAGCGGGCCTTCGCGCATGGTTCGAGCGGACGTGTCGAACCGACCGAACGCATCCCGGTGGAAGACGTCATGCACGGGTTTCTCGTCGCGGTGCCTGCGGTCCGGAGGGTTCTCGCGCTGGATGCGGAGGCCGGCTACGCGGGGGATCCGGCGGTCCGATCGCTCGACGAGGCGATTCTCAGCCATCCCGGGCTTCAAGCGATGATCGTTCATCGCTTCGCGCACGAGCTGCATCGGGCGGGCGTCCCCATGCTGCCACGCATGCTCTCGGAGATCGCCCACGCCCGTACCGGCATCGACATCCATCCAGGGGCGAGGATCGGCCACGGATTCTTCGTCGATCACGGAACCGGCGTGGTGATCGGAGAGACGACCGAGATCGGCGATCGATGTCAGATCTACCAGGGCGTGACGCTCGGAGCCCGTCGCTTCGAGCGGCTCGAGGACGGAGCGCTCCGGCGCGACTACAAGCGGCATCCGACGTTGGGCGACGACGTCACGGTCTATGCGGGCGCCACGATCCTCGGCGGTGACACGGTGATCGGCGACGGTTCGGTCGTCAGTGGCGGGGTCTTTCTCACCGAGTCCGTACCGGCAGGTTCGCTGGTGTCCGGACCATCGCTTGATATTCGCATGCGACCGCGTTGATCCGACGGGGATCGACCGGGGATCGATTGAGGATCGGGGGCCGGGCGGCGGTTAGAATGGACGGTCTACAGACCCGAACGGAGCCGCCATGACCGTCCACGATCCCTATTCCGCCCGTGCCTCGCTCTCGACCCCCGACGGCGATCGGACCTTCTATCGGCTCGACGCCTTGACCGAGATCGGAGACGTCGCGACCCTCCCGCACACAATCAAGGTCCTACTCGAGAGCTGTCTCCGGAACTGCGACGGTCGAGTGGTGACGGAGGACCACGTTCGGGCCCTGGCGAGCTACGACCCCACGAAGGTGGGCGAGACCGAAATCGCATTCACGCCCGGCCGCGTGGTGCTCCAGGACTTCACCGGCGTCCCCTGCGTGGTCGATCTCGCCGCGATGCGCGATGCGATGGCGACCCTCGGCGGGGATCCCCAACGGGTCAATCCTCTGGTGCCCTGCGATCTGGTCATCGACCACTCCGT
>PKCT01000103.1 GCA_002862325.1 Phycisphaerae bacterium | reverse complement strand
GCCTCGATCTTCGCCTCGATGGTTTCGAGTCGACGCGGCGGCCACGAAGCGGCGGAGAACGTTGATGGGCAGGTCGAACTTCCTTCGACCCGGGATTGGGAGTTCGGCGATCCCATGTCGAACCTCGACCTCCCGGCGAGCATGTTCAACGCGATCGCTCGGGAGGCGGCGGATCCCGCCGGCGACCCGGCCCGTCCCCGGTTCCGGGCGGAGGATCTCCGCGTGCATCGAAGCACCAGCACCACCAAGTGCGCCACGGTCGTGATCCTCGACATGTCGGGTTCGATGCGTTGGGGAGGGCAGTATCTGGCGGCGAAGAAGATGGCCCTGGCTCTGGAGGGCCTCGTTCGGCGCGAGTATCCGAGCGACCGGTTGCACATCGTGGAGATGTACAGCGTCGCTCGGGTGGTGCCTCGGGGCGAATTGGTCGACCTCTTTCCGAAGCCGGTGACCATCCACGATCCGGTGGTCAGACTTCGGGCGGACATGAGCGATCCCGACATCACGGAATCGGATCTGCCGCCCCACTTCACCAACATCCAGCATGCGCTTCGTCTGGCTCGGCGGCTGCTGGCCAATGCAGACACGCCGAATCGTCAGGTGGTGCTCATGACCGACGGCCTTCCCACGGCGCACTTCGAGGACGAGCAGCTCTACCTCCTCTACCCTCCCGATCCTCGGACCGAGGCCGCGACGATGCAGGAGGCGGCCGGACTCGCGAGAGAGGGCGGCGTTCTCAATTGCTTCCTGGTGCCGAGTTGGAGCCAGAGCGAAGAGGATCTTCGCTTCGGTCGCAGACTCGCGGAGTCCACCGGGGGACGCGTGGTCTTCACGTCGGGGGACGATCTCGACCGGTTCGTGATCTGGGACTACCTGGAGCGGCGGCGACGGGTGATCGGTTGACGGGCCTTTTTCCAGCGCACGCATTCGCGAAAAAACGACGGGATGTGTTGCTCGACCGTTGCTCAATCCTTTCGAGTCTGGCATACTCGCTGAATCCATAGTCGCGGAACGACGCGACCACGTTCACACGTTCGAGGACGGCCACAGGCCAGAATGATCCCGGTGAGACACCGCCCCGACAGGCCGATCGACCTCACGCCATTCGATGGCGTCGGGGGCCTCACCCCCTCCACCAAATCGACCGTCGCCGCGACGCCGACCCCTGGGTCGGCGTCGACGCTTTTTTGCCCGCTTCATTTCAGACAAGGATGACCGATGCCCCCTTCACGTCAGATCGAGTCCCTTCTCTTCGAGGATGGTGCCACCATGGAGATGACTGAGCACATGCCCCCCGCGTCGGATTACTTCGGCCGGTTGACCTTCACCGGAGACGTGATGATGCGTCGACTCCCGCCGAATGTGGCGATGAGTCTCAACGCGACGATCGCTCGAGGAGCGCCGCTCGATCCCAAACTGGCCAACACCGTCGCGGCGGCAATGAAGGAGTGGGCGATCGAACATGGGGCGACCCACTTCTGCCACTGGTTCCATCCGCTCACCGGCTCGACCGCGGAGAAGCACGACGCTTTCCTCTCCGTCAACGCCGACGGCGTTCCCCTCGAGAAGTTCAGTGGTGGTGCCCTGATCGTCGGTGAACCCGACGCCAGTTCGTTCCCCTCCGGAGGCATCCGGGACACCTACGAGGCCCGCGGGTACACCGCGTGGGATGCCAACAGCCCCGCGTTCCTCCTGACCTCGAGCGAGGGCGTGACGACGCTCTGCATCCCCACCGCCTTCGTGAGCTACACCGGAGAGGCGCTCGATACGAAGACGCCGCTTCTCCGATCGATCCAGGCGGTCGCGAAGCAGGCGATGAGAGTCCTGAAGATCTTCGGTACCGATGAAAGCGTCGAACGGGTCGTCGGGACGCTCGGCTGCGAACAGGAGTACTTCCTCGTCGACCGGGAGCTCGAGAACGAGCGGCTCGATCTCGCCGTCTGCGGGCGAACCCTCGTCGGGGCCGCCCCGCCGAAGGGACACCAACTCGACGACCACTACTTCGGCACGATTCCGGCCCGAGTCCTGAGCTACATGTCGGAGGTCGAATCCCGACTCTTCGAGCTGGGCGTGCCCGTCAAGACCAGGCACAACGAGGTCGCGCCCGGCCAGTTCGAGGTCGCCCCGACGTTCGAATCCGCCAACGTCGCGGTCGACCACCAGATGCTTCTGATGCACATCCTTCGGGACACTGCCGGCAAGCACGGCTTCAAGTGCATCCTTCATGAAAAGCCGTTCGCAGGCGTCAATGGAAGCGGCAAGCACATCAACTGGTCGCTCAGCACCGACTCCGGCGTCAACCTCCTCGATCCACAGGAGGAGACGCACACCAACATGCAGTTCCTGGTCTTCCTCTGCGCGGTGATCCGTGCCGTGGATCTCCATGCCGACCTGCTTCGAGGGTCGATCGCCTCGGCCGGCAACGACCACCGACTCGGTGCGAACGAGGCTCCTCCCGCCATCATGTCGATCTTCCTCGGCGAGATGCTCACCGACATCCTCGACCAGCTCCAGGCGGGCAAGGCTCGCAAGACCATGAAGGGCGGCACGCTCGACCTGGGTTCGAACTCGCTTCCGCTGGTGCCTCGCCATGCCGGAGACCGGAACCGAACGAGTCCCTTCGCGTTCACGGGGAACAAGTTCGAGTTTCGCGCGGTCGGATCGACCGCCCACGTCGCGTGGCCCAACACGGTGCTGAACACGATCATCGCCGAAAGTCTGGACTGGATGGCCAGCCAGATCGAAAAGAAGGCTGGGAAGAAGCCCACGCCCGCCAAGCTCGAGTCGACGGTCCGCGATCTGCTCAAGCAGGTCATCAAAGAGCATCGACGTGTCTGTTTCGACGGCGATGGGTACAGCGAGGACTGGACCAAGGAAGCCGAAAAGCGGGGCCTCCCGAACATCAAGAACGCGGCCGACGCGCTCACCGTCTTCTCCGGTCGTGCGGCGACAGGGCTCTTCTCGAAGTACGGGGTCATGTCCGCCCGCGAACTCAAGGCGCGGTGCGAAGTGCTCCTGGAGCAGTACTGCACGATCCTGGAGATCGAGGGGCGAACGCTCTCCACCATGATCCGAACCGAGATTCTCCCCGCAGCGCTTCGAAGTCAGGCGGAACTGGCCGACGTTGTCGGTGCGACGCAGGTCGCCGGCGTCGAATGCCCCGACAGCGAAGACAGCCTGCGGGAACTCGTTGGCATGGTGGCCGAATTGCGGATCGCGGTCGACGAGGTCGACGCAGCGCTCGAGGGCGGCCCGGCCGCCGCCGCGAAACGTGCGGCATACATCAAGTCGACCATGGTGCCCGCCATGGAGCGAACCCGGGCGGTTTCCGATCAGTTGGAAACGCGGATCGCCGCGGATATCTGGCCGATTCCAACCTATTCCGAGATGTTGCTTCTCGGCGGCTGACCGGACCGCCGATCGACTCGACCGAGGACCATGGTCCCGCTCTCCCTCCGGGACGACGGGGAGGGTTCGTGTCGCCTCTCGATTTCCCGTGATGGGTTGGCCTGAACATCGGTCTCGGATATCGTGTCCCCTTCCGCCGTGGGGTGACCCCACGGGGAACGTTCAACCCAGGACCCCGAGACACTATGAGCGAATTCTCCTTCGAAGGCGGTGATTCGACCGCACCCCAGGTCGATATTGCCGAGACTGGCCCGTGCAGCCGCACGTTGACCATCACGATCGCCGCCGACGCCGTCGACGACCATCTCGAGATTCAGATGGGCACGCTCGTCAACGAGGCGGCGGTCCCTGGGTTTCGCAAGGGACACGTTCCCCGAGCGCTGCTCGAGAAGCGGTTCGGCGCGAATCTCCGCACCGAGGCTCGTGGGCAACTGGTCAGCGACGCCTTCCAGAAGGCGATCGAGGCCAACGAGATCGAGATCATTGGCGATCCGGATTTCGGCGCCCCCGAGGACATTCCCGAGGTCGAGTCGGGTTCGCCCTTCGTCTTCACCGTCATGATCGAGGTGGTTCCCGACTTCGAGCTTCCCGAGCTCGAGGGGGTCCCCGTCACCAAGCCGGTGATGGACGTCACGGAAGAGATGATCGACACCGAGATCACGAGAAACGGCTACCGGTTCGGAACGCCCGGACAGATCGAGGGCCCCTTCGAACCGCTCGATCGAATGGTCGGTGCCGTCGTCGTGACGGTCGAGGGCGACGACACGCCGTTCTTTGAGCACGACAAGGCGGTCGCGGTGGTCCCCGCCGAGGAGGACGAGGGCCGCGGTCAGTTCCTGGGACTTCTGGTCGAGGACCTGGCCGACCATGTGAAGGGCCGGAAGGTCGGCGATGTGATCGAGTTCACGACCGTGGGGCCCGAGTCGTTCGAACGCGAGGAGATCCGCGGAAAGAAGGTCGCGATCCGATTCGAGGTCTCGGCCGCGGAACGCATCGAACCGCTCGAAGTCGCCGAGCTGGTGACGCGGTTCGGCCTCGACGATGAGGCGGGCCTTCGCGAGCAGATCCGCCTCGCCCTGGAGAACCGTCGCGATACCGAACAGCGATCCGCCGAGCGCGAGCAGGTCTTCGAATGGCTTCTCGAGAACATCGCCTTCGACCTGCCGCCGAAACTCAACGAAGCCCAGGCCGCGAACATGATCGAGCAGAAGCGGCTCGAGCTGATCCACCAGGGGCTCGACGAGGACCAGGTCGAGATGCGACTCGCCGAACTCCGGTCCGAGAGCGAACGATTCTCGGCCGATCGGCTGAAGCTCATGTTCATCATGGCTCGGGTGGCCAAGCACTTCGAGGTCAAGGTCGAGGAGTCCGAGATCAACGGCAGGATCGCGGAGATCGCGGCCCAGCAGCG
>PKCT01000228.1 GCA_002862325.1 Phycisphaerae bacterium | reverse complement strand
CGTCGTGATGTCCGATGCCGAGTTCGGCCCTCATCCGCTTGTGCCAGAGTTCGGCCAGGGCCTCCGCGCACTCGACTCCGAAGCCGTGGAGGTAGAGGTAGTCCGCATACCGGTCGGCTTCGAACAGCGACTTGGCTCGGCGGGACACCTCCTCGCCGACGGTGACGCAATGGAAACCGACCACGTCCCGGCGTTCGCCGTCGCAAGGCGCGAAGTAGTCCGCGAGACACCGACGCTGTCTCGACTGCTGGCGAGGAAACGAGAATCGTGCGATCTCGACTCCATGGTCCTGGGGATCGAACACGACCAGATCGTCTCCGGCCGAAGCCGCCGGCCACCATCCGTAGACTACCTGGGGCTGGAGGAAAGACTCCTCGTGAGCCTCCGACTTGAGGCGCTGGAGGATGGGCTCGGCGGTCTCGGAGAGATATTCCGAGTACTCGTCCGCGCTCATGGATCCCCGCTTCAGGCCCCACTGACCTCGGAAGAGCGCAGTTCGGTTGACGTACGCGAACATCTCCTCGAGCGGCACCGATTCCACCAGACGGCTACCAAGGAACGGCGCCTCCGGCAGGGTCTCCACCGGAGCGAGCCGGGGCGGCGCCTCTTCGACGGCGGTGCCACCACGACCGCGATTCCTATCTCGACCGGCGGCGACCGTGGCCTCGGCCGCGAACCGCTTCTCGAGTCGGGCGTCGATCTCGATCTCGATGCCGTCGAGACCATCACCCGCGATCGCATCGCAGATGCGAAGACCCTCGAACGCATCCTTCCCGTAGTACAGGGGGCCGTCGTAGAGGTCGCGGAGACGCTTCTCCGCGTGGAATCGAGTCAACGCCGCGCCGCCGAGGATGACCGGCACCGCGATGTCGAGATCGTTCATCGCGCGAAGGTTCTCCTCCATGATCGCGACCGACTTGACCAGGAGACCGCTCATGCCGATCGCGTCCGCCCGGGTGTCGCGCCAGGCATCAACGATCTGCTGGAGAGACTGCTTGATCCCGATGTTGTGGACGGTGTAGCCGTTGTTGGTGAGGATGATGTCGACGAGATTCTTCCCGATGTCGTGGACGTCTCCCGCCACGGTGGCGAGAACGATCGATCCCCGCGTCTGGGCCCCCTCGACCTTCTCCATGTAGGGCTCGAGCGCAGCGACCGCCTTCTTCATCACTTCGGCCGACTGGAGCACGAACGGCAGCTGCATTCGACCGTCGGCGAAGAGCTCCCCGACCGTCTTCATCCCGGCGAGAAGATGATCGTTGACGATCTCCAGCGGGGGGTAGATCTCACGGGCCTCCTCGAGCGACTCCTCCAGCCCCAGGTCCTCCCCATCGACGATGTGGCGACGAAGTCGATCCTCGAGCGGAAGCTCCTCCATGGACGGACCATCATCCACCACTTCTCCGTCGGGGAACAGTCCGATGAAGTGGAGCAAAGGATCGAAGTCCTCCGGCATCTCCTCCGGGCGATCCTCGCCACGTCGGTCGAAGATGAGCCACTCTGCCGCCATCCACTTCTCGTCCTCGATCCGATTTCGAGGCAGGATCTTGGACGCGTGTACGATCGCGGCGGTCAACCCTCGATCCCTCGCGTGCTGCAGGAAGACCGAGTTGAGGACCGCTCGCGCCGGCGGCTTGAGGCCGAAGGAGATGTTGGAGAGTCCCAGCAGAATGCCGCAGGCGGGGAACTTCCGGGCGATGAGCTCGATTCCGTCGAGGGTCTCGAGACCCAGCCGCCGATCCGCCTCCGTCCCGGTGGCGATGGTGAAGGTGAGTGGGTCGAAGATGAGATCCCGCTCATCGAGCCCCCACTTCTCTGTGAAGAGACCATGGATTCGCGATGCAATCTCGAGCTTCCGTTCCGCGGTCTTCGCCATGCCCGCTTCGGGATCCTCGTCGATGGTCAACGCGACGCAGGCCGCGCCGTGCGCCTTCAGGAGGGGACAGATCTCGTCCAGGCGCTTCTCGCCATCCTCCAGGTTGATCGAGTTCACGACGGACTTTCCACCGAGCCTCTGCAATCCGGCCTCGAGCGTGGCCGCTTCGGTGGAGTCCAGCATGATCGGTGCGTTGAGTCCGGTGGCGAATCGTCGAGCCACCTCCGTCATGTCCCGCACGCCGTCCCGACCGACGAAGTCGACACAGAGGTCCACGAGGTGCGCCCCGCCGCGCAGTTCCTCGCGTCCCATGGCGAGCAGTCCATCCCAATCCTCGGCGTCCAGAAGACGCTTGAACTTCCGACTGCCGTTGGCGTTGGTCCGCTCGGCGACGATGAGGAAGGAGTTGTCCTGTCGGAACTCCGAGGATCCGAAGAGACTCGAGCATCCCGACGGCAGAGCTTCGAAGTTCCGCCCGCCCGCGGTGCTTCCACGGACGAGCTTCACGAGCTGATCGATGTGCTCGGGAGTCGTCCCACAGCATCCGCCGACGAGGTTGACGCCGTACTCCTCCACAAACCGCCTCATCGCTTCGGCGAAGGGGCCGGGGCGCAGTGGATAGGAGGCCTCGCCATCGACGAGCACCGGAAGCCCCGCGTTCGGAACCACCGAGATGTGCCGGTTCCAGTGCTTGGCAAGGAAGGCGATGTGAGGCGTCATCTCCACCGGGCCGGTTGCGCAATTCAGACCCAGGCTCGCGATGGGAAGCATCGACAGGGCGTTGACGGCGGCTCCGATGTCCGTACCGAGAAGCATCGTGCCGGTCGTCTCGATCGTGATCGAGACCATGATCGGAACGTCCTCGACGGTCCGACCGACTTCGTCGAGGGCCTTGATGCATGCGTTCACCGCGCAGCGAACCTGCAGAATGTCCTGACACGTTTCGATAAGGAACGCGTCGACACCGCCCTCGAGAAGGCCTCTCGCCTGTTCGGTGTAGCTTTCGAGCATGGTCGGCCAGTCGGTATGGCCGAGGCTGACCAGCTTCGTCCCGGGCCCCATGGATCCCAAGACGTATCTCGGATGATCCTTGGTCTCGAATCGTTCGCACGCTGCTCGAGCGACCTCCGCACCACGACGATTGAGCTCCCGGGTCATGGCGACGACCTCCTCGTCGAACTCCGCACCGACCAGAAGGTTGGCTCCGAACGTATTCGTTTCAATGCAGTCGGCACCGACCTCGAGGAAGTCCTCGTGGATCGCCTGGATCATCTCCGGCCGACTGTGCGTGAGGATCTCGGAGCAGTTCTCGCGGCCCAGCCAATCCTCGTGACGGCAGTCGGGACAGGTTTGAAGGCTGGTGCCCATCGCTCCGTCGATAACGAGGACGCGTTGGTCGAGTGCGTGGAGGAGGGTCGGACGAGACATTCGTAGAGGCTCCAGAAATCAGATACACCACAAAGACTATGGGGAGCACCCGCATACTTCAACCGTTCATCCGGATGAACGGATGGAACAAATCGCGTCTGAGCAACCTGAAATCACCGGCCACGCCATCCCAATGACCCATAATTCTGAGTTGGGTCGTCGTCCTTCCGCCCACGCATGTCCCATTTCCGACGCACGACCCGACGCTGACCATACACTCTCCGACCCCGCAGATTCCACGGCGAGCCTCTTCCATGTCGAGTAAATCCCGCCTCCTGAGCACGTTCCTTCTCGCCGCGGCGATCGCGGGAGGCTGTTCTGAGCCCGCGAAGACGCCCCCCCCAGAAACTGCCTCGGCCCTCCCCGCGGATCGGCCGGGTTCGCCCCCACGCGACGCGTATGAAACGTTCGATGTGGTCTGGACCACGGTCGACGAGAAGCACTTCGATCCGACGCACAATGGCGTGGACTGGGAAGAAGTTCGGACCGTCTATCGACCCCGGATCGAGGACACCCGATCCGGCGAAGAGGTGCGGATGGTGCTCCTCGAGATGATCCGCGAACTTGGCCAGTCGCACTTCGAGATCGTGCCGACCGCGCGACGAAGGACGGGAGACGGCCAGACCGATTCCCGCGAGGACGCGAGCATCGAAAACGACGAGGCATCGCTGGAGATCGACGAAGAGGACGAGGACATCGTCATGAGTGCCGAGGGATACACCGGCATCAGGCTCGAACTCGACGACGAGCAGATCGTGGTCGCACACGTCGAGAAGGGATCGACCGCCGATCTCGCGGGAGTGCGACCCGGATGGCGGCTTCTCAAGATCGACGATCGCGATCCCACGAACCGCATGAGCGGCATGCTCAAGGCCGTTCGCGAGGACGATTCGCACATGGCGAGCTACTACGTCTACGCCGGGCTGAACGCGATGGCGAGCGGTCGACCGGGCGACGTGCTTCGAATCGAGTTCGAAGACACCGACGGCGAGGCGGTGACGAGGGAGATCGAGGTCGCCTCCAAGACCGGCGACACCACCGACTTCATGCAGCTCGGACCGATGACCACCAAGTTCACGTCGCGCATCCTCTCGAACGAGGAGCTCCGATCCCTCGGCTGCGAGACGAAGGACGGCGATGCTCCCGAGATCCTGCTCATCACCTTCGACAACTGGATGTTCCCGATCATGGGCCCCCTGCGACGGGCGATGGACGAGAACCGGGACGCGGACGGCGTCGTCATCGATCTCCGAGGCAACCCGGGAGGTGCCGGCGGTCTCGCCATGGGCGTCGCCGGCTTCTTCCTGGACGAACCACTGAGCCTCGGCGACATGAAGTCCCGGGAGTCGACCATGCACTTCCGCGTCAATCCGCAGAAGGTGACGCTCGATGGTCGAATCGTGGAGCCGTTCTCGAGACCGCTGGTGATCCTCGTCGACCAGGGCAGCGCAAGCACAGCGCAGCCACACGAATGGCAGCACGCATGCATGATCTCAGCGCTCAGCGAGTGAACTCGGCGCGCTCGCTTCACGCGGGCAGCGTGCGGGCGGCGCGCGCGTCGTGCGGCGAGCCACGGCTC
>PKCT01000236.1 GCA_002862325.1 Phycisphaerae bacterium | reverse complement strand
CGACCTGGAAACGAACCATGTCGCTCATCGGCAAGAGAATCATCCCCGTCCCCGCCGGCGTCGAGATCAGCATCGACGGTGCCCGGAACGTCACCGTGAAGGGTCCCAAGGGGACGCTGACCATGACCCACCGGCCCGAGATCCAGGTCGCCCACGACACCGACGCGAAGCAGATCGCCGTCACCGTGCCCGAGGGGCGCGAGAAGGACAAGGCGTACAAGGCGTTCTGGGGACTCACCCGCTCGCTCATCGCCAACATGATCGAGGGTGTCACCAAGGGCTACGAGAAGAAGCTCGACATCGTCGGCGTCGGTTGGCAGGCCCAGGTCAAGGGCCAGGTCCTTGCTTTGAGCATCGGCTTCGCCAACGTGATCGAGATGAAGATCCCCACCGGCGTCAACGTCGAGGCGAAGGGGCAGAACATCACGATCAGCGGTCCGGACAAGCAGGCGGTCGGCAACTTCGCGTCGTCGGTCCGCATGCAGCGGAAGCCGGAGCCGTACAACGGCAAGGGCATTCGATACGCGGGCGAGCAGATCGCCAGGAAGCAGGGCAAGGCCTTCGGCGCCTGATTGGGTTCAAAGACCACGCATCCCGCTCCGCCGGGACGACGAGGATTTCCACGATGGACAGGAACAAGAAGAACAACATCCGACGCGGCCGACGCAAGACCGGCATTCGCAAGAAGATCCTCGGCCAGCCCGAGCGTCCGCGACTCACGGTCTTCCGCTCCGCGAATCACATCTACGGCCAGGTGATCGACGATCTCAGCGGTCGCACCCTGGTCTCCGCGAGCACGCGGGACAAGGACTGGGACGGTGCCAGCGGCAACGTCGAAGGTGCCAAGAAGGTCGGTACCCGCCTCGCCGAACGGGCGAAGGGCGCGGGTGTCTCCAAGGTTGTATTCGACCGGAACGGGTTCCGGTACCACGGTCGGGTGAAGGCGCTCGCAGACGCCGCCCGAGAAGGCGGTTTGGAATTCTGATCACGGCTCGAACCGTGAGGAAGCAGCATCATGGCTGAATTGCTCGACGAAACAAACTCCCTCGAATCGACGACGGTCGGGATCTATCGCACCGCCAAGACCGTGAAGGGCGGCCGGAACTTCAGTTTCGCGGCGCTCGTGGTGGTGGGCGATCGGAACGGACGGGTCGGCATCGGGTATGCCAAGGCCCCGCAGGTCCCCACCGCGATCGAGAAGGCCCAGAAGGTCGGGAAGCGGTCGCTCAAGACCTACCCGATGCAGGGTCGCACGATCCCCCACGTGGTCAACGGAAGCTTCCTGGCCTCGAAGATCCGCCTCGTGCCCGCCTCGCCCGGTACCGGTGTCATCGCCGGCGCCAGCGTGCGTGCCGTGCTCGAGATGTTCGGCATCCAGGACTGCCTCACGAAGTGCTACGGATCGACCAACGCGAAGAACCTGGTGAAGGCCACGCTCGACGCGTTGTCCCAGCTGCAGCTTCGATCGCAGATCGAGGCGCTCCGCGGCGTCGAACTCGGCGAGACCGAGGTCGAGGAAGCGGTGCGACGCGGCATGGCGTTCATGCCCCAGGAGTCCGCCAGCGAGCGGGCCAAGGCACCCGTCAACACCGTCGGCGAGGATCGCCGTCGCGGTGGTCGGCGCGGTGGTGGCGGTGGACGTCGCGGGGGTGGGGGTGGCCGAGACGGCGGTGGTGGCCGAGACGGCGGCGGTGCTCCGGCATCGGCCCCGGCGGCACCGAAGGCCGAGGCCCCGGCGGCGGATGCTCCGGCTCCGCCCGCGGATGGAGGCGGCGAGAACGCCGGCTGATTTCACAGACACACCGTCGTCGGAACCGGTTTCTGACGATTCGGCAGGGAGTACCCGAGCCATGATGATTCACGACATCACCGCCAAGGTTGGCGCCCACAAGAAGCGAAAGCGGATCGGACGAGGGGAAGCCAGTGGCACTGGTGGAACCTCCGGCCGCGGTCACAAGGGCATGAAGAGCCGTTCGGGCTATTCGCGCCGTCCGGGCTACGACGCCGGTGGCAAGCAGTTCTACCAGCGGTTCCCCAAGCGCGGCTTCTCGAACGCCCGCTTCCGAACGCTGTATCACGTCATCAACGTGAAGGTCCTCGAGGAGCGATGCGAGGCGGGCGAGACCGTCGACGCGGCGCTGCTCGCGGGCCGAGGCATCATCCGCGACACCGGGCTCCCGCTGAAGGTGCTCGGCGAGGGTGAGCTCTCGAAGAAGCTCGACGTGCACGCCGCCAAGTTCTCGGCGTCCGCTCGGCAGAAGATCGAAGCCGCGGGCGGCACCGTGGTGGAGGTCGCCGGCAAGAAGCAGGACACCACCGACTGATCGTCATCGGGTCGCCAGACCCACGTAAGGAACCCACCTCGGAATGCTCAACGCCTTCCTCAACATCTTCCGGATCCCGGACCTTCGCAACAAGGTGTTCTTCACCCTTGCGATGCTGGTGATCTATCGGATCGGCTTCTGGGTGCCGCTGGTCGGCGTCGATCAGACGCAGGTGGTCGAGGCGGCCAAGAAGGCGGCCGACGAGGCGACCGGTTTCGGCCGGATCGCCCAGTTCGCCTCCATCTTCTCGGGTGGTTCGTTGAGCCAGTCGACGATCTTCGGACTCGGGATCATGCCCTACATCACGGCATCGATCATCTTCCAGCTGCTGAACTCGGTGCTTCCGGGTCTCCAGGAGCTGAAGAAGGAGGGGGCCAGCGGGCAGCAGAAGATCACGGAGTGGACCAGGTACACCACGGTCGGACTGTGCATCGTGCAGGGCATGATGTGGCTCTCCTACCTTCGAACCAACGGACTCGTCCAGCCCGAGTTCATGGCGTCGAAGAACCTCATGCTGCTGTACTTCCTCTCCGGCATCGCGGCCCTCACCGCGGGCAGCATCTTCCTGATGTGGCTCGGCGAGCAGATCGACAAGTACGGCATCGGCAACGGCGTCTCGGTCATCCTGACCGCGGGCATTCTCGCGCAGTTCCCCGACGCGATCCTCTGGATCGCGAACAACTTCGAACTGAGCCAGCAGAGCGAGAGCGGCAAGATGGGCGTGCTCGAGGTGATCTTCCTCGCCGCATCGTTCGTGTTCGTGACCGCGGGCGCGATCCTGATCACCGTCGCGCAGCGGCGGATCCCGATCCAGCAGGCCAAGCACACCCGGGGACGCAAGGTCGTCGGTGGACAGCGTCACTACCTGCCGCTGCGAATCAACCACGCCGGCGTGATGCCGATCATCTTCGCGAGCTCGCTGATGATCTTCCCCTCGTCGATCTTCGGGTGGTTGAACACCCGGGCGGTACAGGGCGACTCCTACGAGTGGTGGCAGGGCTTCACCGGCTTCCTCGCCGACAACTTCTCGATCGGTCAGTACCCCTACATCGTGATCGAGATCGCACTCATCTACTTCTTCAGCTACTTCTGGACGACCGTCCAGTTCTCCCCCGACGACATGAGCGACCAGCTCAAGCGACACGGGTCCTTCATCCCGGGCATCCGCCCCGGGCCCCGCACCGCCGACTACCTCGAGACGGTGATGGAACGGATCACCTACGTCGGCGCGGGCTTCCTGGCCATCATCGCCATCATCCCGACGATGGTCGCCGAGTGGCTGCAGATTCCATTCTTCGTGGCGGCCTTCCTCGGAGGCACGGGTCTCCTCATCGTGGTCAGCGTCGGCCTCGACATCATCCAGCGCATCGAAGCGAATCTTCTGATGCGGAACTACGCGGGCTTCCTCTCCGGCGACGGAAAGGGTGGCGCACGCATCAAGAGCCGTCGCGGCTGAGTCCATTCATTCCATGATCACGCCCCTCGCATCCATCCCGAACTCCGTCACGAGACGCACCGACGTGCGTCCGGCGGTATCGATTCGGACGGATGCGGAGATCGACGCGATCGCCCGGGCGGGCGACGTCGTCGCCGAGGTCCTGGACCAGGTGCGGGAGATGGTGCGCCCGGGGGCGACGACCGCGATGCTCGCGGCTCGAGCATCTACGATCGTCCGCGAAGCCGGCGCCGAGGCCCTGCCCCTCGAGTGCGTCAACGAGGATGGCGAACGATTCCCCGGTGCGATCTGCACGAGCGTCGACGACGTGGTGCTTCACGGAATGCCCGACGACACGCCGCTCGTCGCCGGCCAGGTCCTGACGGTCGACTGCAGCGTCCGTCTCGACGGCTGGTGCGCCGATGCGGCGATCACGGTGCCGGTCGGCGAGTCCGATCCGGAAGTCGCACGGATGATCGGGACCTGCAATGCGCTGCTCGAGACGGCCGTCGATCTGATGAAGCCCGGCGTCAGATGGTCGCGCGTCGCCCGGATCCTGCAGGAACTCGCCCTCGACGCCGGATTCGGCGTGGTGGCGGACTTCGGTGGTCACGGCATCGGCCGCGATCTGCACGAACTTCCCGAGGTGCCGAGCATCCTGACGTCCCGGCTCGACGGCGGAGGGGATTTCACACTGCGTCCCGGCATGGTCGTCGCGATCGAGCCCACGCTGGTCCTGCCCGGTGAGATCTCCGGCCCTGCACGAGGCCGGGACGATCGAGCCTCCGGGGTTCCGATCGCCCTCGGCGACGATGGCTGGTCGGTTCGAACCCTCGACGCCGCGCCCGCCGCGCACGTCGAACACACCGTCGCGGTGACCGCCTCCGGCGCCCGCGTCCTCACGAACTTCTCTCGGCTCGAGTCGCCTCGCAACGCGGCATCGAGCGTGTCTTCAGCACTCTGATTGGATACGGAACCCGGATGCCCAAGGAAGACAAGATCACGCTGGACGCCGAGGTGGTGGAAGCCCTGCCCGACGCTCGATTCAAGGTTCGACTCGAGAATGGTCAGGAACTCCTCGCCTACGTCAGCGGAAAGATGAGGAAGTTCTTCATCCGCATCCTCCCTGGAGACCGGGTGACCGTCGAAATGAGCCCCTACGACCTGACCAAG
>PKCT01000001.1 GCA_002862325.1 Phycisphaerae bacterium | reverse complement strand
CGCTCGAGGACGTCGTCGAGGACCGCGACGGTGCTGGCGCCGACCGGATTGTCGCTGGCACGCAGGAGATCGCGTCCCGACGCGAGCTTGACCTGGAGGGCGAGCAGGTCGGTGTTGCTGCGGGTGATCGAGCTCAGCACCATCTGCGATGCGAGCTGGTTGGGTACGCGACCGAGGACCGATGAAATGGCACTCATGGAAGAACTCCGAACTCGCCGGATCAGGCGATGCTGAGCAGGACCTGCATCGCTTCATCGATGACCGTGATGAAGCGGGCCGCGGCCTGGAACTGCCGCTGAAGGGACATGAGATCGATCGCCTCCTCGTCGAGGCTCACGCCGCTGACCGCCTGGTTCTGGGCATCGAGACTCGCCCGCACGAGGCGGGTCGATTCGAGCGTCGTCCGGGCGGCACCGGTGCGGACCGCCAGCTCGTTGACGGACGCCTGCCACTTCTCGCGGAGACTTCGACCTCCGAGGCCGTCGATGGTCTTGGTCTCGAGTTCGACGATCGCGAGCGCGGTGCCGTTGCCGCCGGGCGTGAAGTCCGCGGAGGTGGCGAGGAGGCTGGGATCGTCGAGCAGCGTCTGGTCGACCGCGATGTCGGTCGCGTCGCCGCCCGCGAAGAAGCCGTTGACGCCGAGAGCGGCCAGGAAGCCGGAGGTGTCGTCGGTGAAGGTGAGGTCGCGGCCGGTCGCGGCCTGCAGCTGGAACTCCCCGTTCGGCCCGACCGACGCGGTCACGTCGGGAATCGCGAGATCGACGTTGATCCGGTCGACGATGTCCTCGAGGCTGTCGTTCTGGGGATCGACCGTGACGACGTGGGTGGAGCGCTGTCCCGTACTTCGGTCGACCACGTGAAGTTCGAAGGTGCCGTTCTTCACCGGCCAGTCCAGGCCGGATCCGAGGGCCTGGAGCGAGACCGTGGAATCGTCGAGCTGCACGAAGCCGCTGACCGAGTCGCGGAGCGATTCGCCCTGCCCCTGACCGTGCACGAGGTTGACCTGATAGATGAGTTCGCCGGCGAATTCGTCGATCGCCGCGATCGCGGGCTGGATCGTCTCCTCGCGCTGACGCATGAGAGCGCCGATCGAACCGCTCTGGACGTCGAGGATGCTCCCGTCGGCCCCCACCCGCACCGTCACCTCCTGCCCGTCGGGTCCGCTCTCGACCCGGAAGTCGAGTCCACGGCTTTCGCCCGCGAGGACGACCGGGATCGATCCGACCAGCACGTCGACCGCACCGTTGGGCTGGTCGATGGTGGTCACGTCGAGGAACCCCGACAGTTCGTCGATGAGCTGGTCGCGTCGATCCCGGAGGCTGTTCGCCCCCCCCGTTCCGCCTCCCTGCCCGCCCTCGGCCGCCGCGATCTGGCTGTTGATGGTGGCGATCTCGGACAACAGACCGTCGGCCCGCTCGACCGACGCGCCGAGACTGCGATCCGCCTCGGTGCGCAGGGTCGTGTACTCGTCGCGAATCATGTTGATGTGATCCGCGAGTCCGACGCCCTGTTGAAGCACCACGCTCCGCACCGCCCCGTCGAGCGGGTTGTTCGCGAGTTCGCTGAAGGCGTTGAAGAACGCGGACAGTCGCGAGGAGAGGTCCTGATCGGAGAGCTCGTTCTGGATCACCTCCACCGCGGAGAGGAAACGCTCGTCGATGCCGGCCGCGTTCTCGTCGGCGATCGCATCCCGCAGACGCGACTGCAGCGCCGTGTCGATCGCCCGGTTCACACTGACCAGGGAGACGCCGGTCCCGACGAACTGGTTGCGACCGATCGCTTCCGGCCGACTCGGCGCAAGGCTCGCGATCTGCCGGTGGTAGCCCGGCGTCGCGGCGTTGGCCATGTTGTTGCCGGCGACGCTGATGGCCGCCTGGCTGGAGAGGATGGCCGAACGGCCGATCAGAAGTGCACCATTGAGTCCCATGATCGTCTCCTCAGGTGGTCACGTCGATGCCCGCGACCACGGGTGCACCGTCTCGAAGCATGCCGCGGCGTCCGTAGACGCCGGTTCCCGAGAGCGTCCCGGCGACGCTCTGCACCAATCCCGCCATGTGGCGAGCCAATGCATCGCCCGCGGTCTTCACGACCGACTGCTCGTGCCGAGCCTTCTCGACCAGCTCCCGAAGTTCCGCGGCGCGAACCAAGAGACGATCGCCGCGATCCCGAGGAAGACTCTCCACGAGCTGCTTGAGCGTCGATTCGGGGTTGAGACCGAGTTCGGTCGCGAGATCACGACCTGCGACCTCCCGTCGCTCGTCGAGGATCCGCAGCCGATCGACGATCTTCTGCTGCACCTCGGCGATCGTGGGGACCGCTTCCAGGTCGGCTCGGCGGATCGCGTCGCGCTGCCGATCGATCGAGGTAAGCAGTCGGCGATATCCCTCGGCCTGCGTGTCGAGGATGCTCTGGAGCCGCTCGAGCGCGATGATCGTCGGCGGCGGATGTTCGGATGGCGTCGAAGGCATGGTCATGAGGGGATCGCTCCCGCGTCCTGGGCCGCGAGACTGCGGCGGATCTGGGTGAGAAGATGGCGCTCCATCGAGGCCACCGGTCCGAAGTCGGGCGAGGCGGCGATCGAATCGGCGAATCGCTGGTCGAGCATGTGGCCGAACCTCGTCTCGGTCGCGCCGGGTGCGAACCGACCGGTGGGGGTCGACGCCTCGCGGGCCTCGCGAACGAGCGGCTCCAGGAACGTGGTCGAGATCAGCCGCTGGGCCGCGAGATTCGCGAGAGCCTCGGGCGTCTCCGCCGAGGCGTCGGTGCCGTCGGGATCGAGTCGACGGATCATCTCCCGGAGGAACGCGGCCTGGTCCTTCGGCGGTTCCGGGTCGTGCTCGACCGTCGCGAGGGACGCGTTGAAGGTCGGCTCGATGCTCATGGTGCTCTCGATCACGTTCAGACTCCCTCGTCCGTGTTGACGAACATGGCGTTGATGGCGCCGATCTCGACCAGCGCCTCGAGGACCGCGGCCTGCTTGTCCGCCGGCATCTGGAGACGGTTGAGCTGCTTGCAGAAGTTCAGCAGGGAGAGCGAAGGCGTCTCGCTCGTGCTCATCAGGACGGTCGGCTCCCGCACGATGCGAGGGTTGTCCTGGGTCGGTTGCCGTTCGGGATCGAGGCGGGTGATCGCGAAGTCGCCGATGCTGATGCCCGCGTCGAGCAGTAGGCAGTTGCCGGTGATCGCGAGCGTGTCGGCCGCGGGCGACCACCGAATCGTCGCTGGCGGTTCGAGGGCTCGGAAGTCGACGGCGAGCATCCCGATCCAGCCGGCGAAGTCGAAGGCGTCGTCCCGATTCTCCGGCATCGCGATCTCGATCTGACCGACGGCCGCGATCCGCGCGAGATCCACGTAGCCGTCCTCGAGCAGGATGTCGTTGATCGCCGAAACGAGTCGATTGGTGTTGGCGGCCGACCGGTTCGCCTCGTTGACGATGTCGAAGATCACGGTGCGCTTGGCGCGGAGTCCCTCGAGCAGGCCGCTTGCGCTGAGATCGAGCAGCTGGGCGCCCTGGGCGCGATCGCGACTGCTTCGGATCGTGGCCCGCGTCGGGAACCGCGTCTCGTCGACCATGAGGTTGCCCTGGGCGAAGCCGACGATCGAGTCGTCGTTCTTCCAGCCGTCGGCGACAAGGTCCATGTAGGCGAGGCGGAGCGGGGTGATCTGGAGGCGGCCCCCCTTGAGCGAGGTCGCCCCACCGCCACCGACCACGACGTCGCAGTCGTAGGTCATGCCGCCGGCGTTGGCGAGCGGGACCGAGGCGGAGACCTGGACCAGCGCGATGTTGCCTTCCTTGAGGACCGCGTCCGGGAGGGTCGTGTCGTCGGCCGCGCCGGCGTTCTTGAGGAGCGTGGCGTACTGCAGTGCCGCCTCGAAGTTGCGACCGGTGTCGCCGGTGCCCTCGAGGCCGGTGACCAGACCCCAACCGGAGAGGGCCTGAGGCCGCTGGAACTCCGATTGGATGAGGCTTTGAAGCTCGGTATCGGCCGCGAGAGCCCCGGGCACGTTCCACAGGCCCACCAGCGCGATCCATGCGCCAACCAGGACTGGAATCAACTGTCGAATGCGCAGAACTTGCGTCTTCATACGGATCCTCCGTGAGTGACCCCAGTCCCAGGCACATCGCGTGCCACTTGCAGCCAAGGCCGGTAGGCTTGGCGAGTGGCGAGCTCCGATTCCTCCATCTCATCCGACGCCCAAGGCTGGTCCCGCTGGTTCGCATTCGCGGGGGTGCTGGTGGTCGCCCTCGTCGGACTGGGCGTCCAGGTGGGGCCAGGAGGACCGATTCCGGGCCCGGAAGATCTGATTCGTCTCCTCGGGGCGAGCCTCCTCGCCGCCTCCTGGCTGGTTGCTGCGCTCGGCATCGGCACCGCGGTCTGGGCGGTCCTGCCTGGGATCGGCGGCATCCTCGGACGATCCCTTGGATCCCGCTGGGCCTTGGGGATCGCGAGCCTCCTCGGACTTGACCTCGTCCTGGGATCGCTCGGCCTGCTCGGCCGAGAGCATCGGGTCCTCGGAATCCTGCTTCTGGCCGTGCCGACCGTGGCTTTGCCGGTACTGATCTGGCGATCCGGCGTCGCCTTCGGTCGAGACTCGATCCGGTGGCCGTGGGTTCTCGTTCCGACCGCGATACCGCTCGCAGTCCTACTCGTCGCCTCGGCATCGGTACCGGGATGGCTGTGGGCGAGCGAATTCGGAGGCTTCGACGCCTTGAGCTATCACCTCCAGGTGCCGCGGGAGTGGTGGTACGCCGGTGGCATCGTCGAGCTCCCCCACAACGCCTACGCCTACCTCCCGGGAGCCGTCTCCGCGGCATTTCTCCATCTCATGACGATCGTCGGCGATCCGCAAGATACGGCGATCGCGTGCCAGATGCTCGTCGCCGGCGCGACGATCGTGGCGATGGTCGCGACCGCGGAACTCGTCTGCGAACTTCTCGATGAC
>PKCT01000004.1 GCA_002862325.1 Phycisphaerae bacterium | reverse complement strand
TCGAGCCGGATCCTGCGTGCGCTCGTCGACGGCGCAGACGAGGTCCAGATGGCGACCTGGGCGAAGGCGGATCTGGAGAGGATGAAGGGGATGGACGCCTATCTCGGCGTACGCGGCAGCGGCAACGTCAGTGAGATGGCGTCCGTCGACGAATCGTCCATGAGCCTGTTCGGCCGCCAGTACCAGAAGCCGGTGCACTTCGAAGAAAGGGTCAAGAACACCAGGTGGTGCGTCCTCCGATGGCCGACGCCGTCCATGGCTCAACTCGCCGGAATGAGCACCGACAAATTCGAGGACTTCTACTTCAAGGTGTGCTGCCTCGACTACGGTCGGATGGCCGTCGCCGCGGATCGCCTCCGAGTCCTCATGGACCGTACCGACCAGGTGCACATCGTCGGCCCCGGGGCGACCGACCTGCGATTCTCCATCAAGGACATCCCCGCGGTGGGCTGCGCTGGAGAGAACAACATTCCCGACGGAGAGGTCTTCTCGGCTCCCGTCCGCGACTCGGTGGAAGGTGTCGTCGAATTCAACACGGCCACCATCTATCACGGCGTGCCGTTCGAGAACGTTCGACTCACGTTCAAGGAGGGACGCATCGTCGATTCATCCGCGACGGTGGGCGGTGAGAGGCTCGCGGAGATCCTCGACGCCGACGAAGGCGCGCGATTCATCGGCGAGTTCGCGATCGGATTCCATCCCCACATTCTCGATCCGATGAAGGACATCCTCTTCGACGAGAAGATCGCGGGGAGCTTCCACTTCACCCCCGGCCAGGCGTACGAGGAGGCCGACAACGGCAATCGAAGCGAGATCCACTGGGACCTTGTCTGCATTCAACGGCCGGAGTACGGGGGCGGCGAAATCATCTTCGACGGTGAGACCATCCGCCGGGACGGGATCTTCGTGGTGAACGATCTTCTCGATCTCAACCCCGATCGACTCGGCTGAACGTGATCAACCGCCGCCGTTCCCGGCCCGACGCTCCGCCTCCAGCTGCCGAGCGGCCTGGTCGTCGAAGACCGTGTCCGCCTGACGGGAGAGATCCTGTTGGTACTGGTTGATCTGATCGACGGTCCGATCCGCCTTCTCCTTCGCCTTGCCCAGCGTCGACTGGGCACCGGTTGGGGGCCCCGGAGCGGTGTCGGTCGCCAGATCCTCGCAACCGACGATCGCACCGGCCGCGAGGATCGCAGCAGTCATCAGACGCAGAGAACGAGAATTGCTCATCGGCGGTCTCCAGAATCGCAGCGGCACGGGGGGCGACGTACCATATCCCCTCGCAACCCAATCATACTCTCCCCCATCCGGAGCCATCCATGTTCAAGATTCCCGCCTTTCTGCTCGCCGCATCGTCACTCGCGGTCGTGCCGATCGTTGGATTGTCCGGCGACTTCAGCACCATGCCCCCGGACCCCTACGAGATGGAACAGACCCTCGCCTCCGCCAAGATTTCCCCCACCAAGGCCATCGAGATCGCGGAGGCGAAGGTGAACGGCTCGTGCGCCATGCTTCTCGCTTCGAGCACGCCCTCCGGCGACGTCGCCTACGCGGTCACGGTCTACTCCGACGGCAAGCGCCACGAGATGAAGATCTCCGGCGAAGACGGTCAGATCGTCGAGGACCGCTCCATGGCCCGATTCCCCGGCGCCGATCCCGGCGATGCGGAAATGGTCACCCTGCCGAGCGGACTCATGTACTACGACATCGTCGAAGGCACGGGTGCGACGCCCGCCGGTCCGACCAGCACCGTGAATGTCCACTACACCGGCTGGCTCACTGACGGCACGAAGTTCGACTCTTCGGTCGATCGCGGCGAGCCGATCTCCTTCCCCCTCAATCGGGTCATCCGCGGTTGGACCGAAGGCGTCGGTTCGATGAAGATCGGCGGGAAGCGCAAGCTCATCATCCCGTTCGAGCTGGCGTACGGCCCCGCCGGACGGCCGCCCACCATTCCACCCCGAGCGATGCTCGTGTTCGATGTCGACCTGCTCGATGTCACTGACTGACCGGCGCGACGCGAAGACAGGCATGAACGAACGACGCCGAGGTGCACACCTCGGCGTCGTCTCTTTCCGTTGTCGATGCAGGCGTCGGTCGGCCCGCCGATTCTGCGCGACATGGCGACTCAGCCGGATCGCGCCATCGCTCGATACTCATCGGCTCTCGCCTCGATCGCCTTGACCTTCTCGAGCCTGCGCACATGCCGCGGCTCACCGGTGAACGACGCCTCGAGATAGCCACGCACCATGTCCTCGGCGAGGGCCGAACCCACGATGCGGCCCCCCAGCACGAGCACGTTCATGTTGTCGTGCTCGACCCCCTGATGCGCGGAATAGTAGTCCTCGCAGTTGGCCGCTCGGATGCCGGGGATCTTGTTGGCGGCGACGCTCGCCCCCACCCCCGAGCCGCACAGCAGAACGGCGCGGTCGACTCGACCGGACACGACTTCGATCGAGACCTTCTCGGCGAAATCCGGATAGTCGACGCTCTCGGTGCTGTGGGTCCCGACGTCGACCACGTCGTGGCCGCAACCTTCGATGAAGGTGCGGAGATTCTCCTTCAGCTCGAAGCCAGCGTGATCCGATCCGATGGCGATCTTCAACCGGCACCTCCCTTGGCCCGCTCCATGCTGCGGCGTGCCGCCGCGACGACGTCCTCGGGTTCGAAGCCGAACTCCTTCTGCAGTTCCGCGATCGGCGCGCTGGCGCCGAACTGCGTCATACCGATGATCTCGCCGTCGGTGCCCGCATATCGCTCCCAGCCGAAGGTCGCGGCCTGTTCGACGCAGACCCGGGCTCGCACCGAAGGGGGAATCACGGTGTGTCGATACGCCTCGTCCTGGCGCTCGAAGAGGGTCCAGCACGGCAAGCTGACCACGCGGCTCTTGACGCCGGATTCCGCGAGCGTGTCATGGGCTCGGAGGCACGGATGGACCTCACTTCCGGTCGCGATGAGCAGGACGTCAGGCTCACCGTCGCAATCGGCCAGGATGTAGCCGCCCCGGGCCACCCCCTCCTCGGAACCGTAGCGTGATCGATCGAGGGTCGGAAGATTCTGACGACTCAGTGCGAAGAGCACCGGCTCGTGCTTCATCGGCATGATGCATCGCCACGCCGCCAACACTTCATTCGCGTCGCAGGGACGGAAGACCAGCACTCCCGGCATCGCCCGCAACGATGCGAGCTGCTCGATCGGCTGGTGGGTGGGACCATCCTCGCCCAGACCGATGGAATCGTGCGTGAAGACGTAGATGACGGGAATCTCCATCAACGCACTGAGACGGATGGCCGCGCGGCAGTAGTCGCTGAAGATGAGGAATCCCGCGCCGTAGGGTCGCACCTTCGACAACGCCATCCCGTTGCAGGCCGCGGCCATTGCGAACTCCCGGATGCCGAAATGGAAGTTCCGTCCACCGAAGTCGCCCTCGCCGGGCCCATGGGGATTCTGGAAGCTTCCCGCCTCGGGATCGGTGATGAGCGTCTTGGTGCTCGGCGCGAGATCGGCGGCACCACCGATGAGCCAGGGCACCTTCGCCGCGAGCAGATTGATGATCTTGCCGTTGGAGACGCGGGTCGCCATGCCCTTCTCGTCCGCCGGGAACGGCTCGAGGGTGTCGGCCCAGTCGTCGGGAAGCTCCCGCTTCTGCATCTGCTCGACCTCGCGAGCAAGCTCGGGATGCTCGCTTCGATATCGATCGAAGGTTTCGAACCAATCCTCCCGCGCCTTGCGTCCACGTGCGCCGACCAGTTCCTGGAACCGCTGGGGCACACCGTCGGGAACCAGGAACTTCGCGTCCGGCGGCCAACCATAGGCCTCCTTGGTGAGTCGTATCTCGTCCTCGCCGAGCGCTTCACCGTGCGCCGCGGCGGTGTCCTGCTTGTGTGGCGCTCCCCATCCGATGTGGCTGTCCACGATGATCAGCGTCGGACGGTCGCTGGTCTTATCGAAGATCTGGAAGGCGTGTTCGAGCCGGTCGATGTCGTTGGCGTCACCGACTCGCAGGACGTTCCAGCCGTACCCCAAGAAGCGGGTCGCGACATCGTCGTTGTAGGCGAGATTCGTACTACCCTCGATGGTGATGTGATTGTTGTCGTAGATCCAGCAGAGGTTCGAGAGGCCGAGGTGGCCGGCGAGCGACGCCGCCTCGTTGGAGATGCCCTCCATCAGGCAGCCGTCGCCGCAGATCGCGAAGACCGAATAGTCGAAGAGATCGAAACCGGGCCGGTTGTAGCGTGATCCAAGCCATCTCGAGGCCGTCGCCATTCCGACACTCGTCGCGATCCCCTGACCAAGTGGGCCAGTGGTGGTCTCCACGCCGCTGGTCCACCGGTACTCGGGATGCCCGGGGCACTTGGAGTGCAGCTGGCGGAAGTGCTTGATGTCGTCCAACGTGACCGCGGGCTCGCCGGTGGTCTCGTACTTCGGATTGACTGCCCGTACGCCTGCGAGATGCAGGATGGAGTAGAGCAGCATCGACGCGTGTCCGTTGCTCAGGACGAACCGATCGCGGTTCGGCCAGATCGGGTCGGAAGGATCGAAACGAAGTCGATGCTGCCAGAGCGCGTAGGCCACGGGAGCCAACGCCATCGGCGTTCCCGGATGGCCGCTAACCGCGGCTTGGACGGCGTCCATAGAAAGCGTTCGGATGGTGTTGATCGCAAGAGCGTCGATCTCGGGGATATCGCCGGGAGTGCCGGCGATCGGCTCGGTGGTGGAAGCGGTGGTCATCGTCATCGGAGTCCAGCGAAGGGATGGAAACAGTGGTCACTGGACCGCATCCTACCGCCGCTTCCAACCAAGACGGCCAAGATGCCCGGTCAGGACCGATCCCGTCGAAATTGTGGGAAAACATCTCGCGAGCCCTGGAGCCGGTTGGGACGATAGACACAAGGAAGGCACCTCCGGTCGGTGCCCCGCCCCATTTTGGACGACCGAACGGAAA
>PKCT01000174.1 GCA_002862325.1 Phycisphaerae bacterium | reverse complement strand
GCCGCGCTGCGCCTGAAGGACGACGATCGGATCCGCTTCGCGTTCGTCGGCGGAGGCAAGCGCAAGGCCACGGTGGAGACGTTCGTCGCCGAACACGGGCTCGAAGACACCTGCATCGTGGCGCCGTACCAGCCCCGCGAGCGTCTCGACGAACTGCTCAGCGCGGCCGACGTCCATCTCGTGAGTCTGCTCGAGGGGATCGAGGGAATCATGGTGCCCTCGAAGCTCTTTGGAATCCTGGCCGCCGGTCGGCCCGCGATCTTCATCGGGAGCCCCGAAAGTGAGATCGCGAAGGTCATCGTCGAGAGTGAATGCGGCCTCGAGGTGCGGCAGGGCGCCGTGGACGACCTGGTGGCGGGCATTCGCGGCTACGCGGACGATCCCGCCAGCTGCGCGGCGGCGGGGGAGAGCGCTCGCGCGGCTCTGGTCGAATTCCACGCGGCGGAGCATCGGCTCGAGGCGTGGCGGGCCCTGTTGCTCGAGGTGACCGGCGAAGCCGATTCAACCGGGACTGAAGGAGGTCCGACTTCGTGATCAAGTACGTGTTCATCCAGAACGAGCCGTTCCTGCTCCCCAAGGTCCTCGACAAATACCTCCGGGAGTTCCACGACACCACCGCCGGCGTCAACATCCAGTCGGTGGCGCAGGGGAAGCGTTCGGTCTTCCAGACCGCGATGGACCTCTATCGCCTGTATGGGTTCGGCTACTTCCAGTGGAAGCTCAGGAAGTATCTCCTCAAGAAGGTGCTCGCCAAGGTCGAGAACGACTGGCTCGGGTCGACCCGTCGGTGCCATTCCGTCGGTGCCGTGGCGCGGAAGTACGGGGTCGAGGTGACGGAGGCGGTCGACGTCAACAGCGAGGAGTTCCTGTCGCATCTGCGCGGACACGGCGTCGAGTTCATCGTGTCGATCTCCGGGACCCAGCTCTACAAGAAGAAGCTCCGCGAGCAGACGCCCAAGGGGATCGTGAACTGCCACGGTGCGCTGCTTCCGAAGTATCGCGGTCTGATGCCGAGCTTCTGGACGCTGGCGAATGGTGAGTCCGAAGGCGGCACGAGCGTTCACTATGTGGATGCGAAGCTCGACAACGGACCGATCATCGTGCAGCGAAAGTACCGGATCAATCCCTGGGATTCGCTCGAGGATCTCATGGCTCGTTCGAAGGACCTCGCCGCCGAAGCCATCATTGAATGCGTGAAGCTGGTGGAGGCCGGCGATCCTCCTCTCAGTCCGAACCCCGAATCCGAGTCCACCCATTTCTCGATGCCGACCCGCGAGGATCTGAAGCGGTTGAGGGCTGGCGGCCACCGACTGATCTGAACGATGACCGAGACGACGCCCAGCATCGATCCGAGTCCGACCCGCGAAGCGGGACGGATCGTCAACGCGCTGAGCTTCGACATCGAGGACTGGTTCCACCTGGTCGAGATCGAATCGGTCTCGGACACCGACCGCTGGCCGGGCTTCCCGACGATCGTGGAGAGACGAACCGACGAGATCCTCGGGATCTGCGACGAGTTCGGCGTCAAGGCCACGTTCTACTTCCTGGGCTGGATCGCCGATCGCTATCCGGAGCTCGTGCGGCGGACCGCGGATGCCGGGCACGAGATCGGGACCCACTCCTACTGGCACCGGAAGGTCTGCGACCTCTCTCCCGCGGAGTTCGAGGAGGACCTGAAGCGATCGATCGCCGCGATCGAGGACGCGGGCGGTGCCCGGGTCACGTCCTTCCGGGCGCCGAGCTTCTCGATCACGCCCGGGACCGAATGGGCCTTCGACACGCTGCTCGACGCCGGTCTCGACTATGACGCGAGCCTCTTCCCGGTGCCTCGCGAGAACGGCGGGTACCCCTGCAGCGTGGCTCCCCACGTCTTCCGGGGAGCCCCCTCCGGTCGGTCGATCCCCGAGCTTCCGATGAGTCTCATGCAGCTCGGCCCCCGCAAGGTCGGCTTTTCCGGCGGCGGCTACCTCCGCCTGTTCCCGGGATGGCTGATCCGTCGCGGCTTCGAGGCCCTGCAACGGCAGGGCCTGCCCGGTGTCGTCTACCTGCATCCACGCGACCTCGCGCCGGACAGTCCGGTCGTGCCGATGTCCTTCTCCAGGCGGTTCAAGTGCTACGTGGGTCTGTCGACGACCGCTTCGAAGCTCCGGATGCTCCTGGGCCGGTACGCCTTCGCGCCGTGCGGCGAGGTGCTTCGTCACGCCCTCGGGGAGGACGTGGCCGCATGATCGACGTCCTCATCATCACGAAGGACGAGGAGGCGAACCTCCCGCACTGCCTCGACGCCCTCGCGGGTTGGACCCGCAAGGTGTTCGTCGTCGACTCCGGGTCCACCGACCGCACCCGGGAGATCGCGGAGGCGGCGGGGGCCAAGTTTGTCTTCAACGAGTGGCTCGGCTACGCGGCCCAGAAGAACTGGGCGCTCGACAACCTGCCGATCGAGGCCGACTGGGTGCTCATCGTCGATGCGGACGAGGTCATCACGCCGGAGCTCCGTCGCGAGATCGAGACGCGGATCGGGAACGACGATTCCAGCGACGTCGGGTACTACCTCAACCGACTCTTTATGTTCCTCGGCAGCCCGATCCGCCACTGCGGGTACTTCCCGAGCTGGAACCTCCGACTCTTCCGTCGCGGCGCCGCTCGCTACGAGAACCGGAGCGTGCACGAGCACATGGTGCTCGACGGGGACGCCGCGTACCTCGACGAGCCGATGATCCACGACGACCGTCGGGACATCGAGCACTCGATCGCGAAGCACAACGACTACTCGTCGCTCGAGGCGGAGGAGATCGTCAAGCATCGCGAGTCACTCCGCCTTCCCGCCGCGGGCCTCGAATCGAGCCTCTTCGGCAACGCGATCGCCCGTCGCCGTTGGTTCAAGCAGCGGGTCTACCACCTGCTTCCCTTCCCCTGGGTGTTCCGCTTCCTCTACATGTTCGTCTGGAGGCGTGGTTTCCTCGACGGGCACGCGGGCGTTCGTTTCAGCTTATTCATCTCGGCGTACGAGTTCCTGATCTCCCTGAAGATCCGCGAGATCACTCTCGGGCTCGAGTCCAAGCCGGTGCTCGACCGGAACTCCGAGGCGACGTCCGACCTCCCGGTGACGGTGGTCGTGCCCGTGCTCAACGAGGAACGGAACCTCCCGGCGTGCCTCAGCCGCCTGCAGCGATTCGCGAAGGTCATCGTCGTCGACTCCGGTTCCTCGGACCGGACGTGCGAGATCGCGCGGGAGTACGGCGCCGAGGTCGTCGACTTCCGGTGGAACGGCCAGTTCCCCAAGAAGCGCAACTGGATGCTTCGGAATCACGAGTTCGAGACCGAGTGGATCCTCTTCCTCGACGCCGACGAGTACGTCTCCGACGACTTTTGCGACGAGCTGGCCCGCGTCCTTCCGGAATCGAGCCACGACGGCATGTGGTTGACCTACCACAACCACTTCATGGGTCGCTACCTGAAGCACGGCGAGGGGTTCACGAAGCTGGCCCTCATCCGGTACGGCGCCGGCGAGTACGAGCGGATCGACGAGGAGCGGTGGAGCCACCTGGACATGGAGGTGCACGAGCACCCCGTCCTCGCCGGGACGACCGGGCGGATCGACGCCCCGATCGACCACGACGACTACAAGGGGCTCCACTCCTACATCCGCAAGCACAACGAGTACTCGTCGTGGGAGGCCCGGCGGTACGTCAAGCTCCTGCAGCAGGGCGGCGTGGCCCAGGGCCACTTCACCCGGCGCCAGCGGTTCAAGTACGGATCGCTCCGTCGCTGGTGGCTGGCACCCGCGCACTTCTTCTCGAGCTGGCTCCTCAAGCTCGGCCTCCTCGACGGCCGGGCGGGATTCGCCTTCGCCCTCCTCAAGGCGATCTACTTCTTCCAGATCCGCCTGAAGATCATCGAGCTCGAGTTGCAGGATCCGGGAGGGGACCCGGACGCGACCGGGACGTCGTCAGTCGACGAATGACCGCGTCCCGACCGGTTTCGCGGGATTACCCGCGACCACGCTCCACGGTTCGACGTCTCGAACGACCACGCTCGCGGCTCCGACTACAGCGCCCTCTCCGACGGTCACACCAGGCATCACGAACGTCCGTGCCCCAACAAAGACGTCGGCGCCGATCTCCACGGGGGCCACGATCAGCGGCAGGGCCCGACGCTGCAGGTCATGCGACCCGCCGCAGAGATAGGCGTGTTGCGCGATCGTGCACCGAGCCCGAAGGACGCATTCCCCGAGGTTGTACACCTCGGCGCCGTCGCCGAGACACGCCCGGTCTTCCATCTCGAGCTGCCACGGCACGCGAATTCGGGCGGACGGTGCGACGTACGGTCGACCGGAGATTCGACAGCCGAACGTCCTGAGCACGAGCAGTCGCCAGGCGTTGAGCGGGCCGGGTGTCCAACCGCAGAACAGCGTCCACACCAGCGCGAAGAGCTTGATCCCGACCTGTTCCCGGCGGGACCAGGGGCTTCGATAGGCGTCGCTCTGATCCTCCAGCTTGAGGCGGTAGCGGTCCTTGGGGCGCGTCTTGGTGTCGTCGGTCATCAGGAGGATCTCCGCGATGCGGCGAGCGCATCGATGGACGATTGAAAGTCGGTCAGGTACGCCTCCGCGATCTCATCGAGGCCGAACCGGCGGGCCGAGGCGAGGGCGGCCTCGGCGAGTGTCTGTCGAAAGGTCGATTCGCCCACCAGACGCCCCAAAGCCCCCGCGAGTCTTCGGGCTTCGCCCGAACCACGCTCAAACACGAGGCCGGATCGTTCGTCTTGGATATAGGCGGCGTACTGGGGCAGATCGGCCACGACGGGCGGCAGGCCACATGCCATCGCCTCCAACGGGGCCACCGGCGAAGCCTCGCCACGATGCGCGATCGATGGATAGCAGTAGATGTCCGCGTCGCGCAGTTCGTCGGCAAGCCTGGTCGGGTCCGCGACCGGGCCGGGAAGCTCGATCGTCGCATCCCCTGCGAGCGATTGGAGTCGACGCACGTATTCTTCACCTCCTCCACCGTCGCCAC
>PKCT01000108.1 GCA_002862325.1 Phycisphaerae bacterium | reverse complement strand
CGCCATCGCCGGTGCCAGCGGGTTCGTCGGTCGTGCGCTGCGGCGTGAGCTATCCCGAGACTTCGACGTTCTCGCACTGACTCGTCGCCCCTCCAATTCCGATCACCTGGAACGGGATTCCGATGGTGTCGCCTGGCTCTCCTGCGATCTCTTCGACGAGACGAGCATCGACGCGGCCTTCGCTGGCGTTGACGTCGTGATCTATCTCGTGCATTCGATGTCTCCGCAGTCGCGACTGACCCAGGCGAAATTCGACGATCTCGATCTGGTCCTCGCGCAGAACGTCCGGCGTGCCGCCGATCGGGCGGGTGTGAAGCGGATCGTGTTCCTGGGTGGTCTCGACGCAGGGCTCACGGATTCAGCGCTCTCGCGGCATCTGGCATCCAGGCGCGAAGTGGGGGAAATCCTTCGCGAGGCCGACGCGGCTTTCACCGAGCTTCGAGCCGGCCTAGTGATCGGCCGGGGCGGTTCCTCGTTCCGAATGATGATGCGGCTGATCCGGCGACTCCCGGTGATGGTGCTTCCTCGATGGACGTCGACTCCGACGCAGCCGATCGCCATCGACGACGTCAGACACGCGATCCGCATCGTCCTCGAGGACTCTCAGCGATGGATCGGCACCTACGACCTCGGTCTGGATGAGACCATGACCTACGGGAGCATGATCCATCGTGCCGCCGAATGCATCGGGTTGAAGCGGCTCACCATCCCCGTGCCCATTTCATCTCCCCGCATCTCGACCCTCTGGATCATGCTGTTCAGTGGCGAGCCTCGCAGCCTGGTCGTGCCGCTGATCGCCAGTCTTAAGACGCCGACGGTCGCGAAGAAAAACGCACTGCTCGACCGACTGAGGCAGGGAGGCATGGTGGGCTTCGATGCGGCGATCCACGAGGCGATTTCCGACGACGGCGAACGGGAGGATCCGAGGGCGATCGTTCGCCGACGCGATCGTCGCGTGATCACGCAGTTGAGCCTCGTCCGTTCCATCCAGCGGATCGCCGGGGCAGGGGAGATTCCGCCCGTCGAGCTTTCGACCTCCTACTGGCGTTGGTTGGGTCGACTTCTTCCGGGCGTGCTCCGGGTCGAGATCGAATGCGGGGACGATGGCATCACGACCAAGGTCGACGTCTCGCTCCTGGGAGTCGTGAGGCTCCTCCGCTTACAGCGGGATGACGAAAGATGCGACGGTGAGATTGAGACCATGAACGTGCTCGACGGTCTTCTCGTGCGTCGGGGCGCCCCCCACGGCGGCCGATTCGAGTTTCGGTCGGTACCGCGGCGTGGAGTCGCGATAACCGCACTGCAGGACTACGCTCCCAGTCTTCCCTGGTTCATCTATCAATGGAGCCAGGCGGTCGTTCATCGCCTCGTTATGGCGATGTTTGCGCGTCGAACCCGCAGATACACGGAGGAGTTCACCGCACAAAGAGCGACTTGATGATGCCGAGTGGGTGGATCCGAAAGCGTCGGTGGCTTTCGCGGAATCGGAGCGAAACCACGGAAACCGTTCTGACTCTGAGTTCCACGTCGCCATCACCGGGAGGAAACGCGCCTCGGGCTGAATCGAGCAGACGTGAGAACCGCTTCATTTTCAAGAGAGATCCCCAGGAGTCCGCATCCACGACGAGCCTGTTTTGCTCGCCGTGAATGCGGATCATTCCATCGCTAAGGGCTATTTCGAGATCGGCCGAGATTTCGATCGCGTTGATCATTGGCCGTCGTGGGTCCGGGTTTTCACTCGGATCGTCCCGTTCAACCGCCATGGGGCGTGTCGGGCGGATTCGCCGGTTCCGCTGGGGATCTCGATGCTCATATCGTCGAAAGAGTAGATAATTTCAGCGTTCTTACCGGTGAGCTGCTCGTAGAGGCCGATCGCGAGTTCGGGCCAAGTGTGAGTTTCGTCGGTCGACATCGTGTTCTCCGTTTGGGTGTCAAAGTCGTTCGGGTGTCGTGGCCACACCCTTTGCAGGTTCTTTCGCGACTCCAGAATACCGGATTCGCCGCTCCGTAATCGTTTTGGTCAAGCGTAACCTGTCTGGTGCAGGAATGCGATTGGGTTCGGGGCTTGTGAAGCCTCGTCGGCTGGTCACTGGAGACAGAATATGCGTCGAATCGCGATCCACGGAGTTTCCGTGGGCTCCCTCTCCACGATGGCGCTTGCCGTCATTCCCTCCGCCGAACCCCCTTCGGATCGACATTGGACCGTTGACGGTCTGGACCTGCAACCGACGCCGGCACTCGTGCGTCCATTTGAAGGTCGGCCGGAGGAGGTCGGTCTGAGGTTGTCTGGCGGGTCGACCCCGTTCCTCGTGTCTTCGCGGGTCGATCGGCTCGATGAGCGCATTCCGACCGGGGCCGTGACCCTGGAGGGATGGATCGCCATCGACCGCCCGACCTCGTGGGGCGGGGTGATCGGAGCGATCCAGGACAACGGATCCGCCGAAACCGGAATGCTCCTGGGCTACCGAAACGACCGAGCCTGCTTCGCCGTATCGAGCGAGGGGATCGACGATCCCGACGGTCGACTGACCTACCTGACGAGCGGGACTCCTTTGGTCCTCGGCAAGTGGCATCACCTCGTCGGCACCTACGATGGCAATACGATGACGCTGTACGTCGATGGCGAGGCGGTCGCAGAGAGTCTAGCGCAGTCGGGACCGGTGCGATTCGCGGGGGATGAACCGTTCGCTATCGGCGGCTACTATGATCGCGATGAGGACACTGGTCTTGACGGTCGCCTTCATTCGGTGGCGATGCTCCCTCGGGCGATCGACGCATCCGAAGTGAAGCGTCGATTCGATCGTCATTCTGACCTCATCGCTCTTCCTCCGGAAGTCGACACGACGTTGGCATGGGAGGTCGAGCCGTTCCTGTGCTGGCCCACGACCGAGGCGATGAGCGTGGTCGCGGAGACTACGACGCCCGCGACGATGTCGGTGAAGGTCCGGGACGAGCTGGGAACGCTGGCTCGCACGTTCACGCACGACCAGCCGGCGGCCCTCCACGAATTCCGGATCGAGGGGCTCGAGTCCAACACCAAGTACTTCTACGAGGTCGTCGCCCGATCCGCGGACGCCACGCTCGGCGGCGGCGTGAAGACGTTTCGAACCGCGGCGGAACGCGGCGAGCCGTTCACCTTCGTGGCGATCGGCGACACCCAGTCTCAGCCGCAGGTCGTCAAGCGGATCGCCGATCTCGCGTACGAGACGCGTCCGAGCCTCCTGGTGCACGCCGGAGATCTGGTCACCACCGGCGGCGACAAGAGCCATTGGGTGAACCATTTCTTTCCCAACCTGAGGCCGCTCATCGATCGGGTCGCGATCATGCCGGTCCTCGGAAACCATGAACAGGATGCGAAGCTGTACTACGACTACATGAGTCTTCCTCAGCCGGAGCGGTGGTACACATTCAGCTACGGCGATGCCGACTTCTTCATGATCGACGGCAACCGGTCGTTGCAGGATCGATCAGAACAGCTCGAGTGGCTCGCTGGGGCGCTGGCGGCCAGCGACGCCGAGTGGAAGTTCGCGATCCTCCACCAGCCACCGTGGACCAGCGACTCCAACGACTACGGCGACACGATGAATACATCGTCGAAGCGGGGTGACATGAATGCCCGAAACATCACCTCGACGCTCGAAGAGCACGGTGTGGACATCTGCTTCAGCGGGCACGTCCACGACTACGAACGTACCTTTCCGATGATCGACGGCGACGTCGTCCCCTGGGACGAAGGCGGCGTGATCTACGTCACGACCGCAGGTGGGGGCGGCAGTCTCGAAGACTTCGATCCCGCGAACACGCCGTTCGGGCATCGGAAGGCTCGTCGGCACCACTTCGTCTACTGTGGTATCCACGACGGCATCCTGGAGTTCCAGGCGATGGACGAGGAGGGGCGTTTGTTCGACGTCCTCACGCTCGACAAGCGGGACGGCCGTCGCAGCGTGGCCCGAGCGGCGCGGAACGGCGTCGAGATCGCGCCGCGGACACCGACCTGGCGCGATGCGCCCTCGGATTGAGCGGCGTCATTTCGGAGCCGAATCGATCTCTCGGACGAGCAGCGATCGAAAGTCGACTTCGACGTCCATGTTTGCGTGGAGTTGCAGGGCGAGTCGACCGCGTCGACCCCCCGCGTCATCACGGAGACTTGCGGTGGGGTAGCCGTCGACGAACACGTCGACGTCGCCATCCACGGCCCGAACCCGCATCTCCATCCAATCGCCGCCACGGGAACGCATTTCCTCGATCATGGATGGCTCCGGCCTGATCAACCAGCCGCGCCCACGAGTCTCGTACAGTCCGCCGATCTCCGAAGTCGGGTCGATCTCGGCCTGGAGGCCGCGCACGCCGATCGCATCGTCAAGTTCCTCGATCCGGTGGAAGAAGCCGGAGTCGCCCTTGGCGATGCGAAACGAAAGCACCGCTTCGAAGTCGTCGTACTCGCGGTCCGTGATCAGCAGGCCCTGGCGACGATCGTCGGCGGAGATGCGCCCTTCCAGCACACCGTCGTTCCAAGTCCAGGTGCCTCCGGACATGACCTGCCATCCATCTAGCTTGTCGGGCACCAGGAGCTCGTTCCAGTCGTTCGACACCCAGTCGTGGTCACGATCGAGTCCGAGCATTCTCCGATCGATGCGACGGAATCGAATCTCCTCGTAGGGATGACTCTCGCCCGCCTCGTACAGACATGCGAAACCTGCGATGCCTCGCCGGCCTCCGACCGTCGTCAGCGACGAATAGGCAGAAGGGCCGGCGTGGAGGACGTTCCCCTTCGACCACGTTCGGCCGCCGTCCCGGCTTCGACGGATCGTCAGGTTGGTTCGTCCGGTCTCGCTCGCGGGGTTGGAGAAGACGAGGACGCGGCCACCGTGGGATGCGATCATCGACGCCTGGCAGATGGGTTCGGGCAGGGCCGGGTCCCTCACGACCTCGCTCCAGGTGTCTCCTCCATCGGTCGAACGAGACAAGGCTCGAGCCCTCCGGGTCCGGTCGTAGTTGCGCATGTTCAAGAGCAGCGATCCGTCCTCCAGCTCGGCGACGGCGC
>PKCT01000017.1 GCA_002862325.1 Phycisphaerae bacterium | reverse complement strand
CGAGCGGCTCAGCGCGGCCGACGGCGGGCAACCCGGTGCAGGCAAGTTGAAAGGCGGGTTATCGAGCCGATTCGGAGGCGCGAGCTCAGAGCGTCGCGCTGGTGTACGGAAGCAGTGCCATGTAGCGAGCACGCTTGACCGCCTGGGCGAGGCGGCGCTGCTCGCGGGCGGATGCACCGAGACGCTTGCGGGTGTAGATCTTCCCGTTGGGCGTCATCATCCGACGGAGTTCCTCGACCGACTTGTAGTCGACGTACTCCTTGCCGTCGGAACCGGTCTTGATCGGGATGGTTGGGGCGGCTTGAAACTGAGTCATGGTCTACTCTCAACCGGGCAGCGGTCTCGGGTCGAAGAAAGGCACGGGACCTTGAAGTCGTGAACGAGACCTTGAAGTCGTGGATACCGAGCGTCGCTCGGCAGCCGTTCCGGATCAGGCCCGGGACGGCGACGGATCGGTGAAGATAGCAGTCTCGGCGGATCGCAGCAAGTCCCTGGATGCAGCCTCATGAGCGGCCTTCTCCCCCAAAAACCTCGCATCGGCGTCAGTATGAATCTCCTGGACGGGCAGTGCATGGTCCGTGAGAACTACCTCCAGCACATCGCCGACCAGGGCGGTGTTCCGATTCCACTCACACCGTTGACGCCTCTGGAGGCGATCCCGCAAGCGCTGGAATCACTGGATGCGATCGTCCTCACCGGAGGTTCCGATCCGGATACCACCGCCTTCGGGATCCCGACGGATCCCCGTGCCCGCCTCATGGACCCACGCAGGCAGGCCTTCGAGATCGGGTTGCTCCAGCACCTCGACCAGACCGGATCCCCCCTCCCCGTGCTGGGAATCTGCCTAGGCATGCAGCTCCTGGGTCTGACCGCTGGTGCCCGCCTCCAACAGCACCTCCCGGACGTGCTCGAATCGGCAGCGCGACATCGGGACGGCGAGCTCCACCCCGTCTCGGGGCCCCGGTACGAAGGCATGGTCCACAGCGATCACGTCCAGGCCCTCGAAGATCCCGGCCGCTTGGAGGTTCTGGCGACCTCGGACGACGGCCTGATCGAGGCGATCTTCGATCCCGAGCACCCCTTCCGCATCGGTGTCCAGTGGCACCCCGAGCGGACGACCGATCCTGCAGTCGGTGCCGGCGTGTTCCGCGATCTGCTGTCGGCGGCCAACGCGTTTCGGACACGGTGAGTGATGATTCTCGGACGGTGATTCGGCGTCCCGCCCGCATGACGTGACCACAGTCCCCATTCCAGATGAATCATCCGATTCCGGTGCTAGACTCGGTCCGAGGAGAGTCTGAGTCTTGAGTTCGTCGTCGTCCAATCCAAGCGATGGCGAGTTGCCCATCCGCCGGTACGTCTTCCTGGTGACCCCTGGCGAACAGCCGTCGCCAGCGCTGCTCGAGCTGCTTCACCGCCAAGGTGAGCGACCCGAGGAGTGGATCCAGGCAGACCACCCGCTGATCGCACTCGCCAAGATCGCCTGCCTCGAGCGAGACCGTCGTCTCCAGTCGAGGTGGTATCCCGATGAACGGTTCCAGAACATCTTCGTCGTGCTGAACCGGGATTCCTGGAGAGACCTCGAGAGCCTCTTCCTGACGATTCAGGAGCACATGCGGGGCGTCGGAATCCTGGTCTGCGACGATGGACTCGCCATCGAGATCCATCCGGGGGAGCGGAATCCAGCGGCGGACGGAGCCGACGACGGCGAGACGTCGAATGAGGCCACGCCTGCCGCAGGTACGGTCGAAACGCCGTTCATCTTCGACGATCCGACCGAAGTCTCTCCCGAGGGGGAGGAGTCGCGCGGTCCATCGGAACCGGATGATCAGAAGGGGAACGAGAACTTCTCGGACGATGAGGATGATCTGCGCGTGACCGAAGCCGAGCTTCGAGATCTTCTGGACCTCTACGATTCGAACATCCCCGATCCACCGAGCGAATCAGATGGACCGGATCAGGATTCCGATCCGGGAGAGGAACACTGATGCCGGGACTCCGTTCTATCGCGAGCCGCGACTCCGGCCGACGAGGCAAGATCCTCGTCGTCCAGAAGGGGCTGCAATGCGCACCGTCGCTCGAGCTCATCATGCAGTCGGCCGAGGATCGGGTGGAGGTCGTCGACGACGTCTTCGAGGCCATTGCGATCGCAGGCCTCGCCTCGGGCGAGGAGCAGGTGCACACGGTCATCGTGCCGGTCACGATCCCCGACTATTCGCCCACTCGTCTCGTGGAGGCGTTCCGTCACTGCGACGCCCGAATCAGACTGGTCCTGCTGGTCCCCACCGGACGGATAGACGTCGGCCAGGAAGCCCTCGACGCCGGTTTCCATGAAGCCCTGGAGCTCCCCATCCTCTCGGGCGAGGTGATCGAACGAGCGCTCGGACTCTCCGGCTCCGACGAAGGCGGATCACGTTCCGCTCCCCTGCCGTCTCCCGATCCCGCGCCGGCTCCCCGCCCTCAACCACCGATGTCGGTGCACGCGGCCCGTTCCAGGCCGAGCGATATCGATGCCGCCGATCTCGGCGACGTGCATCTCATCGAATGCATCATGGCGAACGACGGATCCTTCCGAACGACCAGCCTCGCCATCGTGCGCACGATCCTGGGAACCGACGACGTCCACCTTCTGCTCCCGGAGGAGGTCCTCGAGCACCAGAGCCGCGCTCTCGTCGACATCGCGCACGGCGACGAACACCTCGGCGTGCTCGCATCATCCTCGTTGTCGATCGACGAACTTCGTCCCTGGGCCGAGTGGCTGACCTCCTGGATGAGCCTGGAGCATCACCTCCGACGTCTCTCCCATCTCGCGGAGACCGACGAGCTCACGGGCGCAGGCAATCGACGGGCGTTCGATCGACTCATCGCCGAGACGCTCGAGATCGCGCGAGCCGAACGTCGGCTGGTGACGGTCATGGTCTTCGACATCGACAACTTCAAGATCTACAACGATCGATACGGACACGAGGCGGGCGACAAGGTACTTCGAAGCACGGTCGATCTGCTGCGATCGGTCATCCGCCGAGGCGACCACGTCTGCCGCATTGGTGGCGACGAATTCGTGGTCATTTTCAGCGACTTTGACGAGCGCAGAACCGAGAATTCGACACCTCTTGAATCGGTGGAGGACATCGCCCATCGGTTCCAGTCCAAGATCTGCGAGCTGAGGCTTTCGCAGGCCGGGGTCGACGACGAGGACACCATCAGCATCTCCGCCGGGCTCGCCAACTTTCCCTGGGACGGCCACGACGGCCCGTCGCTCCTCCGTTTCGCCGACAATCTCGCCCTCGAGTCGAAGCGATCCGGAAAGAACATGATCCGATTCGGCTCGAATGCCGATGGATCGAAGCAGCAGGGCGATCCTTCCGACGGAACGCCTCCTCCCACCAGCGATCCATCGATGGATTCATGAACGACACCAGACCAGTCCTCGTGATTTCGGATCTCCACCTCGGTCGGCCGGGCATGGTCGGCGAGGCTCGGGAACTCCAACCGCTGGTCGAATCGTCCTCCACCCTGATCGTGAACGGTGACGCGGCGGAACTCCATCTTCCGGACTGCGCGGATCGAGCCGCCGCCGAACTCGCGGAACTTCGATCACGCTGCGTGTCGTCCGGCACGCGACTGGTCCTTCTCGCCGGAAATCACGATCCCGAACTGGTGCCATGGCGACTCCTGGAACTCGCCGAGGGACGGATCCTGGTCACCCATGGCGACGGCGTGGACGATGCCCTGGCGCCATGGTCCGAAGCGGCGACGCTCATCCGTGAACGGTTCCGCGAGGTCCGGGCGTCTCAGGCCGCCCCTCACCGGAGTTCGATCGACGGTCTCTTCGAAGCTTGCCGGCTCGCGGCTCTCGCAGAGTTCAAGTCAGAGGACGGCATTCGACCGCCGACCAGTCCGATGAGCCTGCTTACCGCCCCTCGCCGCCTGGCGGAGATCATCCGATTCTGGCTCGTGCATTCGAGACGGATCGATCGATTCACGGATCAATACCGGCCCAAGGCCATGGTCTCCCTCGTGGGCCATTCCCATCGGGCCGCGATCACCCGGCGCGGCGATCGCACGATCATCAACACCGGCTGCTTCGGCACCCCGGGCCCGGCGCTCGGCGTTCGGTTCCTGGGCGACACGCTCTCGGTCCACCGCCTCCGTCGACGTCGGGGTGAATGGCGGCTCGGTACGGAAGCGCTCCACACCCTGTCGGACATGAATCTCGAGAACGATCAGACGACGCTGGAGGCCCACGAGTGGGCGGGCTTTGCCGCCTGATTCACGGTCCCCCACCGTACGCGCCCCCTTCGGAAGAGGCTCGTCGGTCCACGAACTCGGATGCGAGGTTCGCAGCGATGCGGAGCGCCGACGCGTCGACGCCGGTGTCCCACCCCTCGCCCTCGAGATGGTCGAGGAGACGTTCGGTGGCGAGATTGCCCGCCGCCCCTGGAGCGTAGGGGCAGCCCCCCAGTCCACCGCAACTCGAGTCGAATCGTCGCACCCCCATCCGAAGGGCCCTTTCCACACAGTCGATCGCTCGTCCACCCGTGTCGTGGAGATGCAGATCCAGTTCGTGCATCGGCACGATTCGCGCCACCTCGGACAACATCGCCTCGATGTCGTCGGGTCCGGCGACTCCCAGCGTCTCTCCGAGCGAGATCTCGATCGAGCCATCGACCGCGTCTAGCAACCGGTCGACGGTCTCGCGGACGGATGCGGGATCGACTCTCCCGGAATAGGGACATTCGACGACGCAGGAGACGTATCCGCGGAGTGGAAGCCCGGCATCGCGAACCGTTTCGAAGATCGGGCGGAATCGCTCGACGGAACCCGCGACATCGGTGTTGAGGTTCGCACGGCAGAACGGCTCGCTCGCGAAGCGGCTCGAGCGCGCCAGGAATCGCCCGGGATGCCCCACTCCATTTGAGTCGCCTGCAGTAGTTTTTTAAGTTGGGCTTCATGTGCACGTGGCATCGTACGTATTTAGGAAAGGCGCCCTATTTGCGGCCCCAAAAGTTGGCCCACCTTGCGCCCAGTTCGCCCCCCTCCTCAATGCGCCGCGCTCCGGTAGTTCGCACCACACCGGCTCGC
>PKCT01000255.1 GCA_002862325.1 Phycisphaerae bacterium | reverse complement strand
CAGAGTCCCCGCGATGATTCGAACCATGTTGTAGAGGAAGCCGCTGCCCTCGATCTCCATGCGCATGCGATGGGCCTTCGGTTCCGTGATGCGACAATCGAAGATGGTGCGTCGGGTGTCGTCGCGCCCGTGGTGCTTCTGGGCGAGACCGGAGACGTCGTGGGTTCCAATCAGTCGCGACGCCGCGTCCTGCATCCGATGCGGATCGAGCCGGTGGGGGGTGTGGAAGGTCGTCCTGCGCTCGAAGAGCGGTGGCCAGCACTCGGGTGGACGTCCCCAGGCGAAGTCGTAGCGATAGCACTTTCGTCGAGCATGGGCGATGGGATCGAATTCGGGGGCGACGATCGCCGCCTCCCGAACCTGGACGTCGTCGGGGAGTCTGGAGGTCAGTGCCATGGCGAGGCGGTCGACCGGAATCTCGCGTTGGGAGTCGAAGGCCGCGACCTGCCCGATCGCGTGGACGCCGGAATCGGTGCGGCTCGCTCCGACCACCGGGACGCGTTCCCGGATCGCCTTGTAGACCGACTGCTCGACCGCCCACTGGACGGTTCGCAGCTCGCCTCGATCCGGTCGGATCTGACGTTGCCAACCGTGGAAGTCGGTTCCGTCGTACGCGATCAGCAGTCGGTACCGAGGCACGGCGAGTCAGTGGCCGAAGAGATTCCGAGATGCGAACATCCCATTCTCCTCGAAGTAGGACATCGCGTCGTCGACGCTCTCGAAGATCTTGGTGGCCGTCTCGGTGATGAAGGGGCTGGGGCTCTTCTTCGGCTTCCAGACGACGTACACCTCCTTCGTGTGCTCGAACGCATGGTGCAGTTCACGTTCGACGCCGCTGGAGAGGCCGGGAATGCCACCGGGAAGCTCGGGGATGTAGGACACGATCATGTCCGACTGATCCACGAGCTTGAAGTCGCGCATGTAGATCTGTCCATCGACGTCGCCGGCGATGTCCAGCACCTCGCGGGTGGGGATGCGGACGGGATCGTCGTCCGGCCGGCCGGTGCCGAACATGTGCTGGGGGATCTCGATGAAGTCCTTGCCCTCCCGAGCCGCGGCGAGAGCCGTCTCCAGGAGAAGCTTCTCGTCGACGTCTCCCGGATCGAAGGCGATGAAATGCTCGGCGATCTGGGCTCGGAACCCGTCGATCTCGGCGAGGACCTCGGGCATGTCGACCACGTGGCTCATCGGGAAGGATGGATACACGCGGCGCATGTCGGGGCGGGTCACCAGTCGGATGCAGGTCTCGAGGGTGGGTTGGTGACGACCTCGACTGAGGATGTAGAAGTTGTTGCGACACCCCATCGCCTCGGCCATGAGTTCGGTCGCGAGAATCTCCTCTTCGCGCCAGACCATGCAGTCCTTCAGGGTCGCATCGACGATGTGCTCCCTGTGGAGTCGCTCGTGCACCACTTCGATGTTGTCGACCAGACAGATGAAGAGGTCCGGCGCGAACGCGCGGATCTGGTCGAAGTCGAAGGCGCTGAAGAGACCGTGATGCCATCGGAACGTCGCGTGGGTGTTCACGACGACGTTTCGATGCTCCTCGATCGGGCGAGTGGCGGAGATGACGTCCTTGAATGCGGCCCGTCGGAGTGAATTCAGGCGGCTGATCGGCAGGTCGAGGATTCGGCCGGGACGAACATCCGTCGCCTCGGAATACATCATGTTGCCGACGTGGAACACCTCGATGGATTCACCACGTTCGCCCGAGAGCTCGGCGGCGGCGTCCAGGTAGGGCTTCTTATCGACTCCGATTTGGCCGGTCACGATCGCACGCATGAGGTTCTCCAGGATCCGACCGCTTATGCGGTGTCGGCTCCATGCTGCCGAAGCCATTCGGCGCGGGCCCGTGGTGCGGGACCCTTGCCGCGCCTTCGGTTGGCGATCACCCAGTTCACGATCGCCGTCAAGGCGACGATCCCCGCGATGATGCCGAGGGCGGTGAAAATGGTGGTCTGAAGGGATTGGCCCGCCAGACCTCGACCGATCAGGATACCGATCCCGACCTGAAGGGGGGTTGTGACGGCACAACAGATGATTTCGACCAGGGTGAATTTCCGCCAGGGCATCCTCATGAGGGCTGCGATGGTGAGGGCGGGGCTTCGAGTTCCGGGAATGAACCTGGCGATGATGAGCACGCCTGCCCCCCGCCGATCGAACTGGTGCTTGGCCTGCAGGAGTCGCCTGGGGTGGACGAATCGCCTGAACCACCGTCGTTTCAGGAGAACCCGCCCGAATCTTCGGCAGATGCTGAACCAGAGGAAGTCCCCCCCGAGCACGCCCGCGTAGGCGGCGAGAAACGTCGGTACGGCAGCCATGTCGCCCTGGCCGACGAAGACGCCGGCGGGGACGTTGACGAGCTCTTCTCCGATCGGGATACCGACGCCCGAGGCGAGCAGGAGAGCGATCATGGCCATCCAGCCATAGTCGCTCAGAAAATGCTGGATCATCTCATCCATGGCGTTGCAGGAGCGTCCATTCGGTTCGTCTGAGTGTATCCCCTAACTCGATCGTTCCGTCGGCCATTCATGACCTTCGAGTCGGTCGACATGCGTCCCAACCCGTGTCGTCGCGAGGCCGATCATCGATTTCGGGAGTCTTCACTGGTCGATTCGAGGAGGACGACGACGTGAACCTCGATCGCGCGTCCCTCACCCACCGCATCGACCTTCTCATGGGTCTTTCCCTTCAGATTGACCCTGTCCGCCTCGACTTCGAGGAGGCCCGCCAGGGTGGTGCGAAGGGCCGTCTTGTGGGGGCCGATCTTCGGTCGCTCCAGAATGACGGTCGCGTCGAGATTTGCGATCTCGTATCCCATCGATCGCATGAGGCGGCATGCCTCTTCGAGAAAGATCTTGGAGTCCGCGCCATCCCACCGGGGATCCGAGTCGGGAAAGAGTTGGCCGATGTCGTCGAGGCCGAGCCCGCCGAGGATGGCATCGGTCACGGCGTGGAGAAGGGCATCTCCGTCCGAATGACCGACTGGACCGCGCCCGTGCTCGAATGCCAGTCCACCGAGGACGAAGGGGCGTCCTTGTCCCGCTGGAGGGGGTTCCTCGAGCCGGTGCAGGTCGTATCCATGTCCAATTCGAATCGCGGGGCTCGCCATGTGGGGACTCTAGCAGGGACGCTCCGACCTCGATCGCCTCCCCGAATTCCGAGATCGGGGCCGGTTTCAAGCTCTTGGGACCCGCTGGTCGATATGACTTTGGAATCCCGTTTCGCGGGCTCGAGCTGTCCCTTTTCTGGATGATCGTATGCGACCAAGGTCGATCTACGCGTGTGCCTGTGCCTTGGCGATGTCCGTGAGCGTCGGCTGTTACGCACCGGACGGCGGGTTCTCGCCCAGCAGCAACTCCACCTTCACCTACATCTCCGAGACGTGGAGTCCCAAGACGGTCCAGGTGATCGATACCCGCTCCAACGAGGCGATCTTCAGTCTGAGACTCCCGGTGGGCAAGCAGCTCACCATGAAGTTCCTGGAAGGCGAGGGTGACGACCCCGTTCGTACGCCGGACCGGATGCAATGGGAAGTCTGGGACGCACCGCAGTCGACCGGGAAGCTCTCCAATCAGTTGACCGTTCCCCCCGCAGGAGCACGGCGCATCCAGATGACGATTCGCGACGTTCCGGAGTATCCACCGGACAGTGAGATGTATCGGCTCCGCGTGGACGATCCCGAGGATCGTCCGCCGCACTGGACGCCCGAGGGTGGACCGATTCCACAGGACGGCCCGATCAACCGTCGTCGCGACTAGACGCCTTCGTGGACGTCGTCACCGATCCAAGCGTCTCGGTTGGTTGGAGAGTTCGCCGACGAGTTCCTGGAAGACCCTGCCACGTGCCTGGAAATTCGGGAACTGGTCCCATGACGCGCATCCTGGACTGAGCAGAATCGTGTCTCCGGGGCTTGCTCTTCGTATCGCCTCTTGCACCGCGCTGCGGAGATCGCCGAGGCGTTGGTGTTCATCCTCGCCGACCAGCGTCGGTGCGGTCTGGCCGATCGCGTACAACCCGGCGAGTCTCGGTGCGAGCCGGCGAATCGGTGCGAGATCGACGCCCTTGTCGTATCCACCTGCGATCAGATGAACACGATCCGCGTCGCCACAGGCCTCCACGGCGAGGGCGGTCGCTTCCGGTGTCGTCGCCTTGGAGTCGTCGAGGAACCGAATTCCATGCCAGGTCCCAACGAGTTCGAGTCGGTGAGGGAGTCCCCGAAAAGTCTTGAGGGAATCGATCAGCGCCTCGACGAGCGTCGCTTCGGACTCGACGCCTTCTCGGCATCGAAGGTGTTCCAGGGCGAGTCGCACGGCGAGGGCCGCGTTGCGTCGATTGTGAACGCCGGGAACGACGAGCTCGAGCCGGTCTTCGATCCGATCCACGCCCCCATCTTGCGAAGGTGCGACGAACACGGGTCTGGGACGGCCTGGTGCGGCGTTTCGGATCGCGTTCTTGCATGCCGCATAGTGATCGAAGGACTCGTGCCAGTCGAGATGGTTCGCGTCGAGGTTGGTGATCGTACAGACGCCGGTCGAGACGTGGTCGACCGCCGGCGTGCCCTCGTGCGCCATCCAATGGAGCATGAAGCTCGAGAGCTCCGCGACGATCGATGCGTCTCCACTCGGAACGTCGTCGAGAAGCGACCCTCCGAAATTGCCGGCGACCACGACCTGACGATCGGGGCGAACTGCGGCGAGTGCGTGCGCGGCCATGGCGGTGGTCGTACTCTTGCCGGCCGAACCGGTGATGCCGATGAGGTGGGCGGGATCGCGGTCACCGAGCGCGAGCTGGATCTCCGTGAGGACTCTCGCACCGTGGTCGCGGGCGGATCGGATGAATGGGTTGTCCCATGGATGCGGCACCGCCGGGTTGACGATCAGCAGTTCGGCCTGTTCGAAGTCGGTTTCGAGATGCTCGCCGAATCGACACTCGATCCCGTCGCCGGCCAATCGGTCGGCCGCCCAGCCACATGTTTGGAGTCCAGTTAAGGTGTTTTTTGAATGGTGTTTTTTAATGCTTTTCAAAACATATGGACGTCCATATGGACGTCCATATGGACGTCCCTATGGACGTCCATACGGACGTCCATATGGACGTCCATATG
>PKCT01000226.1 GCA_002862325.1 Phycisphaerae bacterium | reverse complement strand
CCGTCGTCGTCGCTGTCGGCATCCAGCGGATCGGTGCCGTTGCGGACCTCCTCCCCGTCGTCGAGTCCGTCGTCGTCGGTATCGGCGTCGTAGGGATCGGTCCCCAGGTCCAGCTCCTCGTCGTCACCGAGACCGTCGTTGTCGACATCGGCGCAAAGATCGCATGACGCCTCGATGCAGACGTACGGTCCCACCGAGGTGATCGGGCCGAAGATCTGATCGCCTACGGCCGCGCTGCCCGAGACGGTGTTCGCGCACACCCGGCACTGGGAAAGGGTGATCGAGCCCGCATCGTTGTGGATGCCGCCGCCGGCGTTCGTCGCCTCGTTCGACGACACCTCGCAGCGGATCAGCGAGACGTCGCCATCGTCGTTGAAGATCCCGCCGCCCTCGTGGCTGGCCGCGTTTTCCGTGAACGTGCAGTTCGTCAGGGTCGGGCTGCCGGAGTTCGCGTTGTACATCCCGCCGCCGTACTGGGCCGAGTTGCCGGTGAACGTGCAGTTCCTCAAGGTCGGGCTGCTGCCGTCGTTGTACATCCCGCCGCCGAAGGTGTCGGAACCGTTTTGGACCACCAGGTTCTCGAAGACGGTGTTCGCACCCTCTCCACTCGCACACTGCAGCACCCGGGAGCCGCCGCCGTCGAGAATCGTGATCAGAGCCCCCGATTCGTCGGTCGTGCCGCGAATGGTGACCGGCTTGCCGGCGGGATCGATGGTAGTGGCGATCGGAAAGGTGCCGCCGGCGATCTCGACCGTGCCGCCCACGGGGGCGGCGTCGACGGCCAATCTGACCGACTGTCCGAAGGCCACGCTGATGGTGTCGCCGTCCTCGGAGCACTCGAAGGGCCAGTTCGGACAGGGATCCAAGCAGTCCGCGATGCCGTCTTCATCGGTATCGGTTTCAGCGACCTCGCAACCGCACTGGCCGGATTCCGTCTTGTTCGGGTCGTTCGGACAGCCGTCGTCGCAATCCGGCGTGCCGTCCGAGTCGCTGTCGGTGTCGGCGACACCGCAACCGCACTCCCCGATCTCGGTCTTGTTCGGGTCGTCCGGGCAGTTGTCGAAGCAGTCGGCGGTTCCGTCATTGTCGGAATCGAATCCTTCATCGACCTCGCCGTCGCCGTCGTTGTCCAGGCCGTCGCACTCTTCGATGTCGAGGCAGTCCAGGGTCTCGTCGCCGTCGGTGTCGCACACCGCGGTGATGCAGTTGTCTCCCCCGTCGGCGTATTCGCCCGAGATCTGATCGGGCGAATTGCCGCAGAGGACGCAACCGGTCAGGGTTGGGTTGCCGTACTCGCTGTACATCCCGCCGCCGTCGCTCGCCGAGTTGGCGTCGAAGCGGCTGTCGGCGAGGGACGGGTGGCCTCCCACGGTGTACATCCCGCCACCGTTCACCGCCGAGTTGCCGGTGAAGACGCAGTCGTCAAGGCTCGGACTGCCGTCCAGGTTGAAGATCCCGCCGCCGTGGTTGATGGCGTGGTTGGTGGTAAACGTGCAGTCGTCCAGCGTCGGGTCGGTGCCTTCTCCCGACATCGCCAGGCCGCCGCCGTTTTCTTCGGTTGCCGAGTTGCCGGTGAACGCGCAACCGCTCAGGGTTGGTGTGCTTTGGGAGTCGAGGTACATCCCGCCGCCGCTCCCGGCCGCGTTCCCCGTGAAGACGCAGCCGCTCAGTTCCGGGCTGCCCCCGCCGTCAAGTTGATGGACTCCGCCGCCGAAGCTGGCCGCCGTGTTGCCATCGAACGTGCAGTCGCGGAGCGTCGGGTGGCTGGCTTCGCCGTCGCACAGGATCGCCATCCCGCCACCGAATCCGTTGGACTGGTTCCCGGTGAGGGTGCAGGTGTCGATGGTCGGCGAACTTCCGTAGTCGCAGAAGACCCCACCGCCGGACACTTCGGCCTGGTTTTCGGTGAAGGTGCAGGCGGTCAGGGTGGGCGAGGAATCGAAGCCGATCGAGATCCCGCCGCCGTACCAGGCGTCGTTGGTCGTGAATCGGCAGGTGTCGATCTCGAACGTTCCCGGGCCCGAGCAGGTGAACCCACCTCCGAAGCCGCCGTTCGCACTGTTGCTGGTGAAGTCGCAGTTCGTCATCGTCGCGACCGTTCCACCGTTCTGGGCGATGACCAGCCCGCCTCCGTCCCCGGCCGTGTTGGACTCGAGCGTGCATCCGGTGATCGTGACAGAGATGAGCTCGAGGGCGGCTCCCCCGCCGTACTGGCTCGACGTGTTGTTCGACAGGGTGCAGTCGGTCAGCTCGAGCGTTCGGTCGAGGGCGCTGCCGTAGTCGTAGGCGTAGATGCCGCCCCCGACCCCAGCCCTGTCGCCGTCGGTGGCGTGATTCGAAAGGACGCTGCACCCGGTGAGGACCGCGCTCCCATCCTCGAGACACAGTCCGCCTCCGTAGGTCGCCTGGTTGGCCTCGAGCGTGCACTGCTCGAGTTCGACCGACGCGGATAGCGCGTAGAGGCCACCGCCGAACGTCAGGGCGGCGTTGCCTTCGAGGCGGCAGCGACGAAGGGTGGCGCTGCTGTTCAGGACGCGGACCCCGGCGCCGCCGCCGAAATCCGGGGCATCCACGCCCCCTCGGATGATCAGGTCCTCGAGGACGAGGGAGCCACCTCCGGCAGCCCCGTCGTGCCGAAGCACGCGGTGCGAGTCGGCCCCGTCGAGGATGGTCGCGGGCGTCCCGTCCGGGTTCACCGTGCCGCGGAGGGTGATGGACTTTCCTTGCGTGTCGAGCGTCGCACCTTCACGGTAGGGCTCGGCCGAGAGGCGGATGACGTCCCCGTCGGCCGCGGCCAAGATCGCACGATTGATCGAACGGCTCGGCCGGACGTCCAATTCGGTTGTGGAGTGATCGGCGTCGAATGGCAGGGAATCGCTGCCGTCATCGACGCCGTCGCCGTCGGTGTCGGCGAGGACCGGGTCGGTGCCATCGAGCACCTCCTGCCGGTCGTCGACACCGTCGTCGTCGCTGTCGGCATCCAGCGGATCGGTGCCGTTGAGGATCTCCTCTCCGTCGTCCAGCCCGTCGTCGTCGCTGTCGTCGTTGTACGGATCGGTCCCCAGGTCCTGCTCCTCGTCTTCACCGAGACCATCGTTGTCGAGATCGCAGGAACCGCATGACGCCTGGATGCAGTCGTACGGTCCGACCGAGGAGACCGTCCCGTAGATCTGATTGTCGTCGGACGCGGATCCCGAGACGGTGTTCGCGCACACCAGGCACTCGGAAAGAAGGAGCTGGCCCTCGCTGTGGTGGACGCCACCACCGGCATTCGTCGACTCGTTCGATGAGACCCTGCAGCGGGTCAGCGAGACGTCGCCGCCTTCGTTGCGGACGCCGCCGCCGAATCCCGCCGCGTTGTTCGTGAACGTGCACCCGTCCAGGGTCGCGGAACTGCCGAGGTTGGAGAGTCCTCCTCCCGAAGGATCGGTGCCGCCGGCGACGGAATTCCCTTCGAACCTGCACTCCCCCAGGACCGCATTTGCCCCGTCCGCGTTGTGCATCCCACCCCCGAGGGCGCTGGCGGAGTTTCCGGTGAAGGTGCAGTCGGTCAGAGAAGTTGTTCCGCCTGCGTTCCACAGGCCTCCGCCACTGACTGCGGAGTTCCCATCGAAGACGCATTGGTCGAGGGTCGACGTGCTCGACATGATCGCGATCGCACCACCCGTTGAATTGGCCTGATTGGTGGTGAAGGTGCAGCGAACCATCGAGGGCGAGCTGGATTGGATGAGCACGGCTCCGCCCTGGGTGGCGGTGGTGTAGTTGTCGGTGAAGTCGCAGTCGGAGACCGTGATCACCGCCGTCGCGACGATATGCAGGGCGGCGCCCTGCGCAGCCGTGTTCGCCGTGAGAACGCCCTGGCTCATCGAGGTTTCGCAGGCGTCGATCGAGATGCCGCCGCCGGTTTCGGCCACGTTTCCATCGAACGTGCACGACGCCAGCGTGGCGGTGCCCGTTTCGAGCGCCAGCCCGCCGCCGAAGTTCGAGGATCGATTGTTCGTGAATCCACAGTTAGTCAGGGCCACCTGGCTCTCCAGGCGTGCGTACAGGCCGCCTCCGAGGTCCCGGGCGTTGTTCTCTTGGAACGTGCAGTCCCCGAAACCGGCCTGGCAGCCTTCGAGGCAGACCGCCCCGCCGAAGACCTCCTTGAGCAACCCCAGCTGGACGGCTTCGTTCGCATTGAAGGCGCAATCCGTGCAATCCACGACCCCACCCTGGACATGCATGCCGGCCCCCACGGTGGCGGTGTTCGTCCGGAAGACGCATCGATCGAGATCGAAGTCCGCCCCTTCTGCGTAGAGCCCGCCCCCGAAGTCGGAGGCGGTATTGCTCTGGAACCGACAGTCCCGAATGGTCGGCCCTGCTCCCATCAACATCATGCCACCGCCACGAACGGCGTAGCCGCCGGTGACGATCAGCGATTCGAACACCGTGGTGGTGTCCTCGCCGGACTCGCACTGGATCACTCGATGCAACCCACCCCCGGTGATCTCCGACAGGAGGGTTCCATCGTCGGCCACCTTGCCCCGAAGCGTGATGGCCTTGCCATCGGGATCGATCACGGCGCCCTCGGAGTAGGTTCCTTCGGTGAGTTGGATGACGCTCCCGGGACCCGCGAACTGGATGGCTTCGGCGATCGTGATGCCTTCGTTGGGCCTCACATCGACGACGTCGTCCAAAGAGTCGCACAGGCCATCCCCGTCGAAGTCCAGCCCTTCGTAGCCGCCGGGGCCGAAGCAGGGGTCCGAGCAGTCCCGCACGCCGTCCGCATCGCGGTCGCAGACCTCGATGATGCAGGTCCCGTCGACCGAGCTCGGATCGTCGCCGATCTCGTACGGGCCCGCGATCTGTTCGTTGGAAGTCTGGCTTGGCGTGGTGTTGTTACAAACCACGGCGTCGATCAGGGTCGCGGTGTCCTCCAGGAAGATACCGCCACCGAACCCGGCAGCCTCATTGTCAGTGACCGTCACGAGTTCAAGCAGGATCGACGTGCCGCCGCAGACGAGCCCTCCGCCGTCCATGCCGGCCACGTTGTCGGTGAATTCGCTGTCGACGATCTCGATGGGTAGCCTCATGTGCATGATACGACGTTTTAATTCCTCAAAAACTTTT
>PKCT01000105.1 GCA_002862325.1 Phycisphaerae bacterium | reverse complement strand
CGATCGGATCGAGGACGCGATCGGCGGTACGCGGTTCGATGGCACCGCGCTCGACCTGGGCGGGCAGGTCCGATCGGGCACGTTTCTCCTGCTCGGTCCGGCCGAGTTCTTCCGCGACTCCGATGGCGGCGACGCGGGGCCGGTCGAGCAGCAGCTCGGATCACTCGAGCCGACCGTGTTCCAGTTCGGCGATCCCCAGGACACGATCCTCGCGGACGCGGTGATCTCCTCCGGCAAGGGGGTCATCCCGTTCGATCCGACCCTCGGGAACGCGCGGTTGATCGAGGAGACGAACGAGACGATCGTCGAGACGGTGCAGAAGGGGGGCCCGGTCGTCATCCCGATCCTGGCGTTGGCGGGAGCGTCGTTGTTGGTCGCTCTTCTCAAGTGGGTCGGTCTGTCCACGGTTCCTCGCGCCGGACGAAGGCGTCTGGACGCACTCTTTACGGCGATTCGCGAACATCGGGAGGAGGGGGCCATGGAGGCCGCTCGAGGCATTCGTGGACCGACCGGTCGGATGCTCGTCGCCGGCGTCGAGCACATGAGGCAGCCGAAGGACCTCATCGAGGAGGTCATGTACGAGAAGATTCTCACGACCAGGTTGAAGGTCGAGCGATTTCTACCCTTCATCGCGATCACCGCGGCGGCGGCCCCACTTCTGGGGCTTCTGGGCACCGTGACCGGCATCATCAGCACCTTCAAGCTGATCACCCTCTTCGGCACGGGAGATGTGAAGACGCTGTCGTCGGGTATCTCCGAAGCGTTGATCACCACGGCGCTGGGACTGGTCGCCGCCATTCCGGCTCTGCTTCTGCATGCGTTCCTTTCCCGGAAGGCGAAGGGCATCATCGACCGCATGGAACAGGCGGCGATCGCACTGGTGAATCAGATCTCGGTCGCGTATCCGGACGAACGCGTCACCCCGCCGTCCGCTCCGGTTCGCGAGGAGCCCAGTGATCGACGCAAGGCGGCGGAGGCCCTCGCGACCCTGCTCTCCCCGGTCCTCGACCAGCATCGGGGTGACGCGCCCGAACGGAAGGAGGAGAGGAAGGAAGCGGGGAAGGACGATCCTCCTCCCCAGCCTGACGTCTCCGCCCCGAATCCGACGTGACCACCAAGATCAGGAGCCGACCATGGATCCGGAGATTCTCGCCGCCGCCGCCGCCGCCGACGCCAACACCCCGTTGTGGGAGCGGGCTATCAACATCTGGATGGATGGTGGTTGGGCGATGGTCGCGCTCGGCCTGGTCGCGTTCGCGATCTTCGGGATCGGCACGGACCTCTTCCTGACGATCCGGTCCAAGCGATTCAAGGGCTTGAAGGAGATCACCTGGCGCTCGTGGATCGTGGAGCCGTCTCGCCGTCGAGGACAGGTCGGCAGGATCCTGGACATCGTCACCGTAGGGCGGACCATCGACGAGGTCGCGAGGCTCTTCGAAGCGGTGCGGATCGCGGAGCTGGCTCCGATCCAACGGGGCCTCAAGGTCATGAACGTGTGCGTCGGCGCGGCGCCCCTCCTGGGATTGCTTGGGACCGTCACCGGCATGATGTCGACGTTTGGAGCGTTGTCGAGTGGATCCGGTGGCGATCAGGCGATGGAGTCGATCGCGGGCGGCATCTCCGAAGCGCTCATCACCACCGAGACGGGGCTGGTCATCGCCCTGCCCGGTCTCTTCTTCCAGTACTTCATGGCACGCAGCTACGAGCGGTACCGGGCGTTTCTCGCCCAGCTGGAGTCGGCGTGCACGCAAGCGGTGTATCACCGCAACCACGGAGTTTCACGTCGGGCGGCGTAGGGCGCTCGCAACAGAGGATTCGAGTCATGGGCAGATTCAGAAACGCCACGGGCGGAGAAGGCAACGAAGCGGCGGTGGACATGTCGCCGTTGATCGACTGCGTCTTCATCCTCCTGATCTTCTTCATCGTCACGACGACCTTCGTCGAGGAGACGGGCGTGGACGTCAACAAGCCGCAGGCCGCCTCGGCCGCCTCTCTGGACAAGAACAGCATCCTGATCGCGCTGACCGACGACGGCAAGGTGATGTACGGCGGGCGCGAGATCGGGGTGGGGGGGGTGCGATCGACGGTCAAGCGGATGCTCGCCGGCGGAGAGGACCTCCCGGTGATCGTCCAGGCGGACCAGGACTCCAAGACCGATCTCCTGATCCGCATCATCGACGAGGCGCAGTTGGCCGAGGCCACGAAGATCAGCGTGGCCACCAAGAAGTGACGGACCCACAGGGCGACCCAGCATGCTGAAGAAGACCATGACATTTCTGAAGGCCATCGTGAACCGCACCGTCGTGGTCGCGGGTGGAATCGCCTTCACGATCATCTTCTTCCTCGTCCTTCCGCTGCTCCAGCAGATCACGGCGATGAACGACGCGGATCTGCTGGTGCGAAGCATCGATACGGCGGTACTGCAGCCGCCACCTCCGGTGATGGAGGAGGAGCCGGAGGAGGAGGAGCCCGAGGAGGAGGAGGAGCCGCCGGAGCTTCTCGAGGACACGCCGCCGCTGGATCTGTCCCAGCTCGAAATGGCCTTGAACCCGGGGTTCGGAGACGGATACGGCGCCGCCGCGATGAAGATCGACCTCACGGCGGCCATGGGTGGAAAGAAAGGGCTGGCGGATCTGGTCGGCGCCGCGGACCTCGACGAGAAACCGACGCCCATTCTTCAGGATCCGCCCACCCTGACGCCGGAGGTCCGCCGCAAGTCGCCCGGCAAGGTCTACATCATCTTCATCGTGGACGAGCGTGGACGGGTCCAGGACGCGCGAGTCCAGAATGCCGGCCGGTCGGATGCCGTCCTCGAACGTGCCGCCCTCAACGCCGTGAAGCGATGGAAGTTCGAACCGGGCCGGCGAGACGGCCAGCCGGTCCGATTCCGCATGCGCGTCCCCATCACCTTCCCCAAGATCTCCTGAACCGGATCGAGTTCCATCTCCTGCGGCCGACAGTACGGTCGCCAGACCGTGGAGTCCAGTCATGAAGCGTTTCATTCCCGTTGCCTGCACCATCCTCGCGATCACGACCTCGGCGAACGCCGACGAGCGTGGCGGTGGGGACACAGCCCCGAACGCCGGGACCGCGTCCGGACCCTCGCAGTTCGAGCTCTCGCTCTGGCGGACGCCGGCGTTCAAGCAGCGCTTCGCGCGCAGTTATCTCGCGGTGACCGACGTGGAACCGCCGGTGACGGAGAAGGAGTCGGTCGTCATGCGGGAGGTCCTCGACCTGATGGCCGCCAACGATCTCGACGCCGCGATCGCACTGCTCGAGAAGAACCGGAACGCGAAGGCCACCGCCGCGTACGACTTCATGCTCGGTAACCTCCGCTTCACCCGCGACGAACTCGACCTCGCGGCGCTCGCCTACGGCACCGCCGCCGCCAAGTATCCGAACTATCGACGCGCATGGCAGCAGCTTGGTCTCGCCCGGGTGCAGCTCGGTCAGTTCGACAAGGCTCGCGACGCCCTGGTCAGAGCGTTCGAGCTCGGTGCGGACGACGCCGTGACGGCGGGCCTGCTCGGATTCTCCCACTCCAACACCGGTCAATGGCTCGGCGCGGAAACCGCCTATCGACGAGCGATCATGCTCGATCCGAAGACCCTGGACTGGCAGTTCGGACTGGCCAAGGCGTATTTCGCCCAGGAGCGATTCGAAGAGGCCGCGGCCCTGCTTCAGACGCTGATCGAAGGCGATGCCGACAACGCCGATCTCTGGTTGATCCAGGCGAACGCGTTTCTGGGCATGGACGCGATCGATCGGGCGGCGGAGAACTTCGAGATCGCCCGGGGACTCGGGGGAGCGACGCCGGAGAGCCTGTCGATGCTCGCCAACATCTACGTCAACCAGGGGCTGGGCGACGTCGCCATGGATCGCTATCTCGAAGGCCTCGGCGTCGAGTCCGGTGGAGATCCCGCACCGGCCTTCAAGGCGGCGCGTCTCCTCACCCGGCGCCAGGAACTCGAGCCGGTGGAACGCATGTGCGCCTTCATGCGGGCGAACCTGATGGACGGATTCACCGCGGAGCAGAAGAAGGAGCTGCTCAAGGTCGAGGCGAGAGTCGCGGTCCAGCGCGGCCGCGGCGACCGGGAGGCGGAGATTCTGGCCGAGATCGTCGACCTCGATCCGATGGACGGCGAAGCCCTCCGCCTGCTCGGTCAGTACTACGGACGGCAGGACGACGGATTCGAAAAGGCGATCTTCTACTTCGATCGAGCGGGGGAGATCGAGGGATTCGAGGCCGATGCGAAGGTCGATCAGGCTCAGCTGCTTGTTCGAAACAAGGATTATTCGGGGGCCATCCGGCTCCTGAAGGCCGCCCAGGCGATCCGTCCACGCGATTCCGTCCAGAGATATCTCGACGAGATCGAGGCGTTCCAGCGAAACCGTTGACCGACGATCAGAGGACGCGCTTCGCGCGGGGGTACGACCCGCGGATGTGCAGGCTCACGCAGTGGCTGCGTGCTCGTTCGATGGCGTCCCGGACGACCGGGTCCTCCCGGTGGCCTTCGAGATCGACGAAGAACGTGTAGTTCCAGTTGTCCAGACGCGACGGGCGCTTGTCAATGTGCGCGAGGTTCACGCCGGCGTCCCTGAATTCCACGAGCACGTCGACCAGGGCGCCGGGACGGTGGTCGGTCTGGAACTGGACCGTCGTCCGATCCTCGCCGGTCGGGCCGGGTTCCTGTCGACCGAGGACGAGGAACCGCGTGATGTTCTGCGCACGGTCCTGGATGCGATCGAAGAGCACGCGAACGCCGTGGATCTCCCCGCCGAGCCGGCAACCGATCGCGGCGGTCCGCGACGCGCCGGCGGCGCGTTCGACCGCGGCGGAGGTGCTCGTCGTCTCGATGATCTCCGCATTCGGAAGCGTGCTGCGCAGGAACTTCCGACACTGCGCGAGGGCCTCGGGCTTGCTCGCCACCGCACGAATCTCCTCCGGCGCGCAGTTCGCCATCAACGCCTGGTCGATCGCGACGAGCGTCTCGGCGCACACGGGCGCGTCGAACTCCGCGAGCGCGTCGAGGGTCTCGGTGATCGAACCGCCGATCGAATTCTCGTAGGGGACCAGTCCATAGTCGCAACGACCGGTCACCAGCTCCTCGAC
>PKCT01000082.1 GCA_002862325.1 Phycisphaerae bacterium | reverse complement strand
CGCTGGATGTAGGCGAGGTCGCCTCCGAAATACGGCTCGTCGGTGAGGCAGCTGATCGCCGCGGCGCCACCGGAGTGGTAGCGTTCGGCGATGTCCGCCGGATCGAAGTCCGATCGAATCTCACCCGCCGAGGGGCTCCTTCGCTTGACCTCGGCGATCACGCGGAAGGTGCGGGGCTCGCGATCCGCGACGACCGCCCGGAAGAAGTTCCGCGGTCGTTCGACGTCGGCGGTGCGGGCCTTGAGCGTTTCGACCGATACCTCCATGCGGGCACGTTCCACCTCGATCCGCTTTCGGGCGATGATCTCTTCCAGGATGCTGGACATGCGGAGCGGCTCGATTCAATCGGGGACACGGAGGACCGGACGGAACGTGGGGTGCCGCGTCGGCTTCTGGCCGGGTGCGATGGCGTTCTTGGCGATCGCCGCGACGAACGAGATCTTACTCGCCTCGGACGGACTTGCCGCGGCCGAACGGTCCTACCCGCTTGAGATCCTGACCATCGGGTGCGTCGTCCTGTCGCTCCTCCTGATGGTCGTGCTCTGGAAATGGAGGGGCTGGAGACCCGCCCGACTCGATGGCCGTACCCGGCCCACGCCGTGGCGACCATCGGCCATGGCCAGTGGTCTCGCCTTCGTGACGTGCCTGTTCTTCGCACCGATTCTCGTCGAGGCGGGCCGGTCGTTGCGCCCTGAGAACGAACCCATGCTGATGGGGTTGGGCATCGACATCTGGGCGGGGAGCGTCGCGGGACTTCTCCTGGCGATCCCGATCGGGGTGCTGGCGATCAACCGCCCCCGACCGACCGACGCCGCCCCCCGGACCGCGGTCGGGACGATCGTGCCCCTGGGCGTCCTGGCGTTTCTCCTCGTCTTCCCCTTCGTCCAGTCGATGAGCTTCCTGGGAGGCCTCGTCTACCAGCTCGTCAGCGGCGAGTCGCCCGATCTCCTGGGGCACCAGACCCTGCAGCTGCTGAACGAATCGCCGCGCGACGTCGGCTGGTGGTTGATCGTCGTCGGCGTGGTCGTCATCGTTCCCTGGCAGGAAGAGGTCGTGTTCCGGGGCATGCTCCAGCAGACCTTCCGCAAAGCGGGATGGGACGCCGCCCCGGCCATCGTCGTCACCTCGTCGATCTTCACGCTCCTGCACATCACGGCCATCACCAGTTCCAGTCTCTTTTCGATCATTCCCAGCCTCTTCGTCCTCTCGATCGGGCTCGGCGTGCTGCGGGAGCGGACGGGCAGGACCTCGGTCTGCGTGATCACCCACGGCGTTTTCAACCTGGTCAATGTGCTCTTGATGCTCGGGATCGCCCCGACGGGCTGATCGGAACCACTCACCTATACTCCGTCCCCATGACCGCCTCGACCTCAGAACGTCCTCGCATCCTGACCGGCGACACCCCCACCGGGAAGCTGCACCTCGGCCACTGGGTGGGCTCGGTGAAGCGACGGGTCGAGCTCCAGGAGAGCCACGACTGCTTCTTCATCATCGCGAACATGCACGCGTTCACGACCCGGTCCGACCGGCCGGATGAGATTAGGGCGGATACGCTCGAGATCGCCCGCGACCTGATCGCGATGGGCGTGGATCCGGCTCGATCCGCGATCTTCCTGCAGAGCGAGGTGCCCGCGATCGCGGAACTGACGTTCCTCTTCGCGATGCTGCTGCCCTACAACCGGGTCATGCGGAATCCGACCCTCAAGGACGAGATCAAGGTCAAGAACCTCGGTGAGACCTACTCCTTCGGATTCCCGCTCTACGCGGTCGGCCAGACCGCGGACATCCTCGCGTTCCGACCGGTGGGCGTTCCGGTCGGCGAGGACCAGGTCCCCCACCTCGAGCTCACCCGCGAGGTGGCGCGTCGTTTCAACCAGATGTACTGCGGCGTCGGCGACAAGGCCGAGGACGACGACCACGTCGCCGAAGGCGGGGTCTTCCCGGTGCCGCGGGCCGACGTCGGCAGGGTCGGCCGACTGGTCGGCATCGACGGCGACAACAAGATGAGCAAGTCGCTCAACAACGCGGTCTTCATCTCCGACACCGCGAAGCAGGTGCAGAAGAAGATCAACAAGATCTACACCGGCCGCCAAAGCCCGACCGAGCCCGGCGATCCGAACAACGTCCTCATGCAGTACTGCGAGATCTTCATCCCGGACGCCGATCGCGTCGCGGAGATCAAGGACCAGTACGCCCGTGGCGCGGACATCGGCGACGGCCACATCAAGCAGGAGCTCGGCGCCGCGATCAACGAGATGCTCGAACCGATGCGAGGGCGTCGGGCCGCACTGGAGGGCCGAGACGACGCGGTGATCGAGATCCTCGAGAGCGGTACGGAACGCGCGAACGTGGTGGCGGAGGAGACCCTCGCCATGGCGAAGGACGCCAGCGGCCTCGGATTCTTCCCCCGACGACTCAGACTTCGATGAACCGCAATCCCTACCGGATCGGGATCGCGGTGGTGGCCACCATCCTCACCCTGCCCTGCTTCGGCTTCTGCGCGATCGGGGCGCTCCACGCCCAGGAATCGCCCGATCAGGCCTTCTTCTGGACCGGCCTCTACATCGGCCTGGACCTCGTGCTGATCGGACTCGTCGTCTGGCTCTGGAACTGGGCGCTTCGCCGCACGACTCCGCCCACCGGGTGCCCGAACTGCGGGTACGACCTCTCGGGTCGTCGCCGAGACCGCTGCCCGGAATGCGGAATCGCCCGCCGCCCGTGATCGATCCAGATCAGAACGCGAAGAGGAAGTTGAGGACCTCGGCGAAGAAGCCTCGCTGCGTGGTGTCCTCGACCGCCCCGCTGTGGACCTTGTCGATCTTGAGATCCGCGACCTGGGTCGAGAGGATCGAGCCGGCCGGCGTGATCCAGTCGGGGTTCACCACGCCGGTGAGCGTGATCTCGGTCTGGTCGCCGCTCCAGTTCCGCACGACCCGCGCCTCGATGACGAGGTTGCCGTTGGGCTTCACCTCGGCGACCTTCGCGGTGAACCGATCGCTCATCTGGTCCTTGCGGCTGTAGCGGCCCTGCCCTTCGAACTCCTTCTCCGCCCCGATCTCGAAGCCGGGCAGATCGGTCGACGTCGACGGACTGAAGGTGAACGACCCCAGACTGAAGTCCGTGAACTCCGCGACTTCTGCCTTCGCGAGCCCCTCCTTCTCAAGGTCGCGACGCTGATCGATCCGCTCGGTGCTCTGTTCGACGACCACGACCTGCACCAGATCCTCGACCTCCCAGGTCTTCGCGACCGGAATCTGGGAGACGGCGGCGAGTCGCCGATCGCCGTGGGTCATCTGTACGAAGGGATGCTTCTCCACGGCCTGGGCGGTCTGATCCGCACCGGGCAGGACCAGCGGTTCGACGTCCTGGGCGACGGCGCCGCCGACGATGCTCAGACTCACGATCACGGGAGCGATTCGGAATTCGTTGGACATGGTGGAGATCCAGGGTTTCAGTGAGCGTGGGAAACGAGTTCGACCAGGCCGGGTCCGACGACCCGGGCTTCGAAGATCGCGGTTCGATCGCCGTCGATGGCTCGGCACATCACCCGACCGTCGGAGAGACCGTCGGAGGTGGCGACCGCCTTGTAGGTGATTCGATACCCGCCGATCCGACTCTCGACGGTGACCTCCTCGCCGCGCTTGATCACCTTCGCCGGAACGAGAAGGTCGCGGATCAGGACGTCGCCGGGCGAAAGCGAGCGACGGGTCTTCCGGTCGGCGACGGTGCGGACGTCGATCAGGCTTCGGGGGTCCAGGAGGACGCTCGGACGAACGGGACGACGCTCGATCGCGACATCGACGCCGAGACCCCGGATGGGTCGGCCAGCTCCGACCGCCGCGATCGCGACCGGTACCTCGGCCAGACGGCGCACCTTGACGGGCACGAGCACGGAGGGGTGTCGACCAGCGGAATCGACGCCCTCGACCTTGGCGTGGATCAGGTCGGTGAGTGCGCCCGCGAGGATCGAGATTCGGCAGGTTGCGACGTTCGCGGGGAGTCGGTCGAGCGGGCCGAGGTCGATGTCGACCAGGATCTCGTCGAGATCTGCCCCTTCGAGCGACCAGTGCGTCGCGATCTGCCGGGCGATCGCGGACATCGCGGTCCCGTCGGACTCCATCGACGCTTCGTTCAGCGATCGGAATCGGTCGGGCACCGGGGACGTCGGCGCGTCCGCCGATCGGACGGTGTTCTGAAAGACGGGTGCGGTTCGATCGGATGCATCACCGGGCCCGGTCGGTTCGGATGGTTCTGCCGGCCGCGCGATCGCGGGTCGCACGGTGACTTCGCCACCCGCAAGATCAACGCGTCCCCAATCGATGCCCGCCGCATCGAGCATCCTTCGAACGTCCACGACGTGGATCCGCTCGATGCGGTCGGAGGAGGCCGGGTCGATCGGCAGGACGACGAGATCGGCGAATCGTCTCGCGTGCTCGCCCTCGATTCGTGCGATCTCCTCGAGGAGAAGCGGCGTGTCGGCACTCGCACGACGAATCGAACGTCGAAGATCGATCCGATCGGCGGTGGCGATGGACGCCGTGGCGCCGACGAGGAGGATGGAGATGATGAGCTGGCGAATGGTCATGAAACGGTCTCCGACACGAAGGAGATCAAGGAAACGACGCCGGATCAGCGGCCGAGGTTGACCACGGTCTGCAGCGTCTCGTCCGCGGCGTCGAAGACCTGGCTGTTCATTTCGAAGGTGCGCTGGGTGCGGATGAGATCGACCAGTTGCGTGACCGGATCGACGTTGGAACCTTCGGTGAAGCCGGATCGAAGGAAGCCTGCACCGATCCCCGGATCGCCCGGGTTGCCAGTGTTCGGAGGGCCGGAGCCGAAGGTCTCGAGATAGATGTTGTTGCCGATCGTCTCGAGACCGGCGGGATTCTGGAAGGTCGCGAGCTGGATCTGTCCGAGCTCGACCGGATTCGGCTGACCGGGAAGCTGACCGAGGACGATGCCTTCCTGGCTGATCGTCACCTGGGTCGCGTTCTCGGGAATAGTGATCGCCGGCTCGATGCGGTAGCCGACGTTGTTGGCCATCACGAGGTTGCCCTGCTGATCCTTCGTGAGCTGGCCTGCGCGGGTGTAGCCGATGCCGGTGCCCACGTCTCCGGTGTCGACCTGGAGGAACCCGTTTCCGTCGATCATGACGTCGAGCGGCTGTCCGGTCTGGATGGCCGTGCCCTGCCGGAAGTCCAGTTGCGTACCCGAGACCTCAGTACCGAGTCCGACGAAGAGCCCGA
>PKCT01000034.1 GCA_002862325.1 Phycisphaerae bacterium | reverse complement strand
CGGCGGCGATGGCGAGGGGCTGGGCGCGGCACGGCACCGACCTGGTCGGCCCGGATGCCTTCCGCCGCGGCAGAGTGATCGGGGCCGACGAGCACCGCATGCTTCTCGACCGGCTTCCGATCGGTGCGCTCGAGCTTGATCCTGACGTCGAAGGTGCGCTGTCGGCGGTGCGCATTCGGACGATCGGCGAGCTGCGATCGATTCCTCGATCGACGATTCCGGTTCGATACGGACTCGGTACGCTGCGCCGCCTCGACGAAGCGGAGGGGCGGCGACCGGAGGTGCTGACTCCGGTGGCGTTCGAAGAGCCGGTGGAGGTGATTGGTCGGTTCGCCGGTCCGGCACGAGAGCCCCGGGCGATCGACTTGCGTGTCGCGGAGCTCGCGAGGACCCTGGCGTCACAGCTTCTGCGTCGCGGCCTTTTCGCGGTCGAGCTCGAGATACGGGCGAGACGTCCCGATCGGAGCGACTGGTGCGATCTCGTTCGATGTGCGGTGGGAGCCCGGCGGGCCTCCCATTTGTGGACCCTTCTCCGCCCAGCATCCTCGCGGATGCCGCTCGACGATGGAATCGACGAGATACGAATCCTTCTGACCCGGTCCCGTCTGGCGACCGACCACGTCGGGACCTTCTGGACCGACCTGGATTCGCCGGTCCAGATGCAGGACTGCGAAGACCTGCTCGACCGGGTCGTCGCTCGATTCGGCGACGAGTCGGTGAGGCGATTCGCCCCCCGTCGCGATCATGTTCCGGAGCGACAGTGCCGTCTGATCGACGTCATGGAGGACGTCGGGGTCTCCGGCGCGTCAACGCCCGAATCGGTGGCGTCCTTGGATCGCTTTCTCGGACGATTCGCACACGACCCACGGCAGCGTCCGACGATGATGCTCGATCCGGTGGAGCAGATCGGCGTGGTCCGTGATCACGGTCGTCCGATCGAGGTCGTCTGGAGAGGACGACGACATCGAATCCTACATGTCCGGGGACCGGAGTCCATCGGTGCTCCCTGGTGGCGATCGGGCGATGGTCCGGAGTACGCCGATGCGCGGCGGGAGTACTGGCGCGCGACTCCCGAAATCGGGCCGTGGATGTGGATCTTTCGACGATCCTCGGACGACCGATGGTTCGTCCAGGGGCTTTGGGCCTGACCGCCGTGCCGGACCATCCACCCGAGAAGACGACCCCTCATCCGTGGCGCCACTCCAGGCGACGCGGTGATCGTACGTCTCCGCCCGATGGAGCGCCAGATGGAGCGCCAGATGGAGCAAAAGATGGATTCGTCGATCTCGTCGTCATGAGCAATCTTTCGTTCCTTCGCGGAGGCAGTCATCCGGAGGAGTACGTCGCGGAAGCGCGTCGACTGGGCGCCCAGGCCGTCGGATTGACCGATCTGCATTCGGTGGGAGGCGTCGTGAGAGCCCATGTCGCGGCTCGGGAACAGGGCATTCGTCTGGTGCCGGGTACTCGGATCGAGTGCTGGCTGGATCTCGAGACGGCTCGCCGTCGGGACGACTGGGAATCGGAAGGAGATGGACGTGCCCCATCGGGCCGACTAGATCTCGTGCTCCATGCGACCAGCCCGGAAGGATGGAGCACGATCTGCCACCTGCTCACCCGCGGCAAGCGAAGAGCCGTCAAGGGCCGATGCCACATCGCATTGCACGATCTGATCGAACACCATCGGGACGTGGTGGTGACGATCATGCCCTGCGACCCCGCCGACGAGTCGCTGATCGCCGGATTGGAAGGCCTTCGTCGAATGACCGATCTGGCGGATCGGGATGGACTCTCCCTCGCGGTGCAGTTCTTGGAGGAGGTCGAGGACGAGGCGCGTCTCCTGGTCGCGCAGATGCTCTCGGATCGCCTCGCCATTCCTCTCCTGGCCCAGAACGACGTACACATGCACGATGCATCCCGTCGAATGGTCCAGGACGTCCTCACCTGCATTCGTCATCGTTGCGATCTGGAGACCGCCGGCGATCGACTGCATCCGAACGCGGCGAGACGGCTCCGCCGGGCATCGGAGATGCGCCGTCGTTTCGAATCGATGCCGGAGGCGGTGGATCGAACTCTGGAGATCGCGGAACGCTGTGGTGGCTGGAGTCTCGACGCCTTGGGATACGAGTATCCCGCCGAGGTCGTCCCCGGCGGAATGGACGCTTCGGCGCGGCTTCGAGAGCTCGTCGCGGCAGGGGCGGCGGATCGGTTCGAAGGCGTCGTCCCGCCCATGGTTTCCGAGCGGCTCGAACACGAATTCCAACTCGTCGACGAACTCGGGTACGCCAAGTACTTCCTGACGGTCCACGACCTGGTCGGCTTCGCGCGGGCGCGGGGGATCCTGTGCCAGGGGCGAGGGGCGGCCGCCAACTCGGTGATCTGCTACTGCCTGGGGGTCACGGCCGTGGATCCCACTCGCATCGACATGCTGTTCGAACGATTCATCAGTCGCGAACGAAACGAGCCGCCCGACATCGACATCGACTTCGAGCACGAAAGACGGGAGGAGGTGATCCAGTACGTGTACGACCGCTATGGTCGCGATCGGGCCGCACTGGTCGCGGAGGTGGTCACGTTTCGGGGCCGGAGTGCGGTTCGAGAGGTCGGGGAGGTCATGGGGCTGTCCAGGGATCTGATCGATCGCCTGGCGGGCGACCTGGACTGGTGGAACGACGGCGTGGTCGACCGCGATCGGCTCAAGGCCCTGGGGCTCGATCCGGACGCACCGCTTCTCATCCGGTTCTGCGAGATCGTGGAGACCCTCCTGGGATTCCCACGCCACCGATCCCAGCATGTCGGGGGCTTCATCATCTCGGATCGGCCGCTCTGGACCATGGTCCCGGTCGAGAACGCCGCGATGCCGGATCGTACGGTGATCGAGTGGGACAAGGACGACGTCGATGCGATGGGCATGCTGAAGGTCGATTGTCTGGCGTTGGGGATGCTGACGTGCCTGCATCGGGCGATCGATCTCGTCAACGCGGATCGCGCCGAGCGGGACGATGCCTCGATCGCATGCCGGACCGGACCGCGGCGGCTCGAGTTCCACAGCATCCCCTCGGAGGATCCCGCGGTGTACGACATGGTCTCCCGGGCGGACACGGTGGGCGTCTTCCAGATCGAATCCCGAGCCCAGATGTCCATGCTGCCCCGGCTGCGACCTCGCTGCTTCTACGACCTGGTCATCGAGGTGGCGATCGTTCGACCCGGACCGATCCAGGGCGACATGGTGCATCCGTATCTGAAGCGTCGAGACGGCCTGGAGGCGGCCGCGTATCCCAACGATGCGGTGCGACGGGTGCTTGAGAAGACCCTGGGCGTCCCGCTCTTCCAGGAACAGGCCATGGCGCTCGCGATCGTCGCCGCGGGATTCACGCCGGGCGAGGCGGACGACCTGCGACGTGCGATCGCGGCGTGGAAGCGGCATGGAAACGCGATCGCGCAGTTCGGTGCCCGACTCGAGGAGGGCATGGTCGCGCGCGGATACTCTCGAACGTTCGCTCGCCAGGTCTTCACACAGATCCAGGGATTCAGCGGGTATGGATTCCCGGAATCGCATGCGGCGAGTTTCGCGCTGCTCGTCTACGCATCCAGCTGGTTCAAGTGCCGCGAACCGGCGGCGTTCGCCGCGGCGCTCCTCAACAGTCAGCCGATGGGATTCTACGCGCCGGCGCAGATCATTCGCGACGCGCAGCAGCACGGCGTCGAGGTTCGACGGATCGACGTCTCCAGTTCGGCCTGGGACTGCACGCTCGAACGCGGCTCGCGGGCCTCTTGGGACACGCCTCCGGAACCGGGCGCGGCGCATCCGACGCCGCGTTCCGGTCCGGCTCGCGATCAGCCGGCGATCCGTCTCGGCTTGCGCATGGTCAAGGGATTGGAGGAATCCGACGGCCATCGGATCGCGAGCGTCATGCGTCCGGCCGGGGGGCATCCGCCACGAACCCTGGAGGCGCTGCGGGGACGGGGGGCGGTGTCCATCGGTGGTCTGCGTCGTCTGGCCCAGGCGGACGCAATGCGATCGCTCGGGCTCGATCGGCAGCGTGCCTTGTGGGAGCTGCAGCGGATCAAGCGCGAATCCCTTCCGCTCTTCGATGTCGACGAGTTCGATGCCCGAGTCGTCGAATCCGTGCCGGCCGATGCGCTCGCGGAACCACCGGTACGGTTGCCGGATTCGACGCCCATCGAGGAGATCCTCGAAGACTACGGGGCGACCGGTCTGTCGATCGACCGTCATCCCATGGCGTGCTGGCGTGCGACGCTCGGGCGTCAAGGCGTGCGACCGATGAACGCTCTCGAGGACCCCGAGGCGACGCCGGATGGCATGCGGGTGGTCGTCGCGGGCGTCGTCCTGCTTCGCCAGCGACCGGCGACGGCCCATGGCATCGTCTTCATGACCCTTGAAGACGAGACGGGAATCGCGAATCTCGTGGTCAAGCCCCGCATCTATCAACGCCACCGATCGATCGCACGGCATGAAGACGTGATGCTGGCCGGTGGCCGCGTCGAACGACGGGGGGATGTCGTCCATCTGGTGGTGGACGCGTTCTTTCGATTGGACTCCGGGGTGGGGGAGGTCCCTTCCTGGAACGGCGGGTCGCGTGACTTCCACTGAGACCGCATAACCCCTCCGCAGGCCGTGCAGATCCTCCAGACGGACAATTCCCTGGAATGCGGGCAGAACCTCAGAGAGTCTCTTCGGTCGACCTCGGATGGCCCATTGGATCGCCGATGACACCCCAGAGAGCGGAAATGCTCTCGCCACCAGAGCACGGTTCATCGGAGAAGGACGTGGGAACGGGCTTCGTCACATCGATCATCGCCTCCATCGTCGTTGCGGTCACCGCGACGACGAGTTCGGTCGCGACGACCGCGACCGGCAGGGTCGACCTCGCGGGGGCGAGGACGACCCCACCCGCACCGACCCTGAGCGTCCGAATCGACAACGAGGATCCCGTGGTGTTCCCCATCACCCTCGACTCCGCGCACGACTCGGTGAAGAAGGTCGATTCCTCCTCTTCCGAACCGGGACGCCTTCAGGGGCGACGGGTGCTCCGTGGGGGGACTTTCGTCGTCGCCTGGGACCTCGCAGTCGATTCGGATCCCGACGACCATGCGACGCTCTCCGGCGGGATCGTCCTCGCCAATCGCAGCGATGGCCCACTGGACTTCGTCGCCGTGCTCTCGATGCCGATCAGTCCGTTGATCGATGGGCCGACCGAACTGGGAGGTCGGGTCGAGGTCGTGCTCG